>JBCDBC010000223.1:0-7120 GCA_039184535.1 Bacteroidota bacterium
ACGAAGAACGTTTATCCTTAATGCAAAACGCCGGTTTAGAAAGAGCTATTGATGTTATCTGGAAGCTTCTCTGCTAATACCCATTCTCCATCCATAAAATCCCTGTAAGAATAGTACAGGTTTTCATCAGTTTTAGAGAAGGGGTCCATGATGTCTTCCTGTTCCCTTCTGGAGGTAAAAAAGAGCACACTATCATGCGGGTGCATGAAGGGCGCATAGTCAGGATAAGGATTTGCATTTACAGTAGGACCTAGGGAAACCAGTACATTTTGTGGTTTGAGAACCGTATCTATGCTTCTCCTAACCTTCAGCAATTCATAATACTTGTCTATGGGCAACCATTCATTATGAGTAGGAGCCATAAGGGAATCATAGGCTAGCTTAGGAGCATCCATACCTCTGCCGTGCTTGTGCGCTAATTCATAGAAGAATAACGCACTGGTGGTATCTCCCTGTATCTGTCTTAGGCGGCCCATTTTCCAGAGGGTGCGGTAGTTTCTTTTGAAATTCTCTGTTCCAAAATTGTTAATGAAAGAAGAAAGAAGGTTATCCATTTCCGCCATGCTAGTGGCTATCTTGGCAGAGTCTTCATCAGCTTGTGCCTGGATCAGTCTTTTCTCAGCCTGTATGATGGTTTTGAGAAGCTTCTTATCCTGAAAAAAGGGCTTACTTTCTATGCCACTAATGCGGGTAGCCTCAGTACCCCTACTGATATTTTCAGTGGAGTCTGGAGATAATATGGCTACAGATTTCTGTGTAATAATCTTGGGTGTTTGATCAGAATTATTGTCCTGACCAAAAGAGAGAATGTAGCTCAATAAAAAAGTACAAAGTAAAACACCCGGCAAATGGCTATATTCTTTCATACCAGTAGTGCTTTAGGCTATCCGGATTTACATAAATCCAGAATAGCTTTCTCACAAAATTACCCTATCATTCAAGAATGAACCTCAGATAATTCACTTCACTAATAATCCAACTGTAAATATAATTACCCGAACGATTAAGCTTAGTATACGAAAAAATTAAGACAGGTGTATCTGGATAACGAGGAAAGACCCCATTTTTGTTTACTTGGAAAGATGAATGATCATCTTCTTATGCGGACCTATGTTAGGAACCTCAAATTCTTCGCTAATAAATGACATTCCCAGTCGCTCATAGAAGGCATAGGCTATCTTTCTGGCATTGCACCATAGGTAGTCTGTTTCCAGTTCTGTTTGTAGATGGATCAGGCCTTTTTCCAGTACCTTTCTACCGAGTCCTTCGCCTTGGTAGTGGGGGAGGACACCCATCTGTCTGAGTCGGTATCCTTTCCCTTCATAGCCTTCAAGACCTACGGGGAAGAAAGAGGCTACCGCCACTATTTGCTGTTGTTTCCAAAAACCTAAATGGAAACTTCCTTCCATATTGTCTTCTCGGAGCTTGACCTCATTCAGGGGTTTCCCGTTAAACAAAGCCATTGATCTTACATAGAGTGAGTCGTAAGGGGTGATGAATTTTACCATATGTATTGATCAGTTATCAGAAGGCCTAACCACTCTCAGGTGATTGAGATAAATATGCTGAGGCGTTTCAAACATTTCATAATTATTGAAGCGCTGATGCACAGCCCCTTTACGGGTAGGATTAAAGAGAGGGATGATGGGAAGATCATCTATCAGTATGTCCTGAATCCTGTAGGCCAGCCTTTTTCTCAGTTGAGGATCTATGGCTACTTCAGCACTGTCTATGAGGGCATCCACCTCAGGGTTACTGTATCCGGCATAATTTCCCCCATTAGATTTACGGCTTTTTGAGTGCCAATTCTGCTCAAATGGATAGGGCGTAGGGAAGGGCGTAAGTGCCAGAAGAATGGCGTCGAAGTCCTGCGACTGTAGTTTCTGGATCAACTGTGGCATTTGGAGTCCATCTGCCTCACAACCTATACCTACTTTTCTCATTTCCTCTGCGAATGCTTCTATGATTTTATCATTATTAGAACTGGCTGGGTAAGAAATGGAAAAGCTTAGTGAAATGCGCTCTCCTTCTATTTCTTTGTCCAGGAGTTGATCATTATCTGTGTCAGCCCAGCCATCTTCTTGAAGAAGCTTCCCTGCCAAATTTGGGTCAAAGGGAATGGGCTCCAGATTGACATTGTAATCAGGATGAGACTTAGGAACAGGTGATAGGCTTCTTGTGCTGGAATTATTAAAGAGTGTTTCCAGCACCATGTCTAAAGGGAGCACATGACTCACTGCCTTCCTTACGGCCTTAGAAGTGAAAATAGGTAAATGTTCTTCTCCGTCAGGTCTTAGGTTTAGGATCAGCATCCCTTGGCTGGGTCTGTTGACCATCATCAGGTGGAAATTATTTTGTATGCTTTCACTCTCCTTCAGGTTATTGTATGCAGTACTTGATAGCGTGGTGCTTACATCTATCTTCTCTTGCTTAAGTTCTAGTTCTACAGAAGAGAGGTCTCTATTTATGCGGAAAATGATTTTGTCGGGGTACTGACTGTGGAAAGGGTGGTCAATATTTTTTCCCCAGTAGTTCTCTTTTCTCTTGAGAATGATCTGCTGATCAGGATACCATTTCTCTAATTCATAGGGTCCTGAACCACCGGTAATTAGTTTCTCCTCTCTTCCATACTTTTCATCATAAAATTCAGAAGCCCATGCCTGAAGATCTGCTTGTTCGGCTACCTCGCTATTAGCATCCAGAAAATCAGTGATATCATACTTGTCCAAAACTTTTTCAGGGTCAAATACGCGCTGGTCCAGAATAAAGGCTAGGTCTCCGTAGTGTGCATTGATCACATAAGGCTTATTCATGACGAAAGAAAATTTTCTGGCATTCTCTGGATCTAATTCAAATCCTTTTAGGTAAGCCAGATAAGGGTCCTGAGGGGAAGGAGGGGCTATGGGGCAGATAAGAACCTTATAGGAGAATAGCACATCAGCGGCGGTAATTGGGGTTCCATCTTCCCAGGCGGCATCTGGATGCACTTCAAATGTGTAGACCAGTCCGTCTTCTGAAACTTCCGGGAGGCTTTTGGCCAGAGAAGGGGCTAGATTTCCACTTTCCAAGTCCACACGTGTGAGGGTATTATGGATCAGCCGCATGATGGTGGAATAAAAGGCCGTTCTACCATATACAGGATGTAGGCCTTCAGGTTCTGCCATAAAATGTACCACTACTTCGTTAGATTTATCTCCCGTATAATAGACGAGTGGTTTCTCTTTTTTGCCGGAAGTAGCTGATTCATTCTTGCATGATAGGAATACAGAGGTACAGATAAGAATGAAACAGAGAAGGGATTTATACATATAAATGATTTGTTTTAAACTGTAAAATTATCAAAATTTTACTCAAATGAAATGGGAAGGCGGCTTCCCTGAAATAGATAAAATATGACAGTTAGGGTAGAAGGCCTTACCAAAATCTACG
This sequence comes from Bacteroidota bacterium, assembly GCA_039184535.1. Taxonomy (GTDB): domain Bacteria; phylum Bacteroidota; class Bacteroidia; order J057; family J057; genus JBCBKZ01. Next base: position 3,430 of record JBCDBC010000223.1, read on the forward strand.
GTAGTCAGAAGGCGCTGGACGAGCTCTCTTTTTCCGTGGAACCTGGACAAATCCTGGGATTCCTGGGGCCTAATGGTGCCGGGAAAACTACCACCATGAAGATCATCACAGGTTTTCTCTCCCCATCAGAGGGGAGTGTGAGCATAGGAGAATTGGATCCTGAAACGCAGATGATGGAAATCAGGAAGATCATAGGATATCTACCTGAGCATAACCCCCTCTACCTGGATATGTATGTAAAGGAGTTCCTAACCTTCATAGGGAGAATCTATAAACTGGGCAGAAAGACCTTAGCAAGCAGAATAGAGGAAGTAATAGAAATGACAGGTTTGGGATTAGAGCAGCACAAGAAAATCAGTATGCTCTCTAAAGGCTATCGGCAGCGCGTAGGACTGGCGCAAGCACTCATACATGATCCACAGATATTGATATTGGATGAACCTACCACAGGTCTGGACCCTAATCAGATAGTAGAAATCCGGAAACTCATTAAAGAAGTGGGAAAGGACAAAACCGTCATATTCTCTTCTCATATCCTCTCAGAGGTGGAAGCCATTTCCGACAGAGTCATCATCATTAATAGAGGGAAGCTGGTAGCAGACGAGCCCATAGACCAGCTTAGAACCCGACTGGATGCAGAGAATAGCCTTCAGTTTAGGGTAAATAAAGTTGGCTTCTCTTTGAATAACATCCAGCAATCTACCGGTGTCCAAAGGATAGAGAAATTGGATGATCAGACCTTTGTGGTCATCTCTTCTTCAGAAGTAGACCTAAGGGAGCAGATCTTTCAGGAGTGCGTTTCTCAGTCCTATTATCTGGAATACCTTTCTCAGGAGTCCTTCAGCCTGGAAGAAGTATTTCGCCTACTCACTAATTCTGAGGAGGCTCTCAGTGCGACTTGATTTGCCAAATACCTAAAATAATTGGTTTATTTGTGTCCATTAGGTAGGGAGTATTTCACTTTCACTTAAGGTTTCCAAGAAGCCGACAAATTGGAACGCATATGGGAAGAACGCTTTTTGAAAAAATCTGGGATGCTCATGTAGTCAGCCAAATCCCAGATGGGCCCGCCATTCTTTACATAGACAAACACCTGATACATGAGGTTACCAGTCCGCAGGCCTTTGATGGACTGAGAAAAAGAGGCATACCTGTCAGAAGACCAGACAGAATTCTGGCTACGGCAGATCATAATGTGCCTACGCTAAATCAGCATCTTCCCATTAAGGAAGAACTGTCCCGTATTCAGGTAGAGAAGCTCACCAAGAATTGTGCAGAATTTGGCATAGACCTGTATGGACTCAATCACCCCTATCAGGGAATTGTGCATGTGATAGGACCTGAATTAGGCGTTACCCAGCCGGGGATGACCATGGTATGTGGAGACAGCCACACCTCTACTCACGGTGCTTTTGGGTCTATAGCCTTTGGGATAGGGACCAGTGAGGTGGAACAGGTGATGGCCACTCAGTGTATGCTCCAGCAGAAACCTAAAACCATGAAGATTGAAATTCATGGAAAGCTGAAGCCGGGTGTAGTCTCTAAAGACATCATCCTATATATCATCTCCCAGATTTCCGCCTCAGGAGGTACTGGTTACTTTGTAGAGTATGCGGGAGAAGCTATCAGAAGCCTCAGCATGGAAGCCAGAATGACCATCTGTAATATGAGCATAGAGATGGGCGCCAGAGGAGGATTGATCGCACCAGATGAGATTACCTTTGACTATATACGTGGGAGAGAGTTTGCCCCTAAGGGAGTTGACTTTGATAAGGCGGTAGAAGAGTGGAAAAAACTGGCTACGGATGAAGATGCCACCTTTGATGAAGTCATTAATTTCCAGGCAGCAGATATAGAACCCATGATCACCTTTGGGACTAATCCTGGTATGGGCATAGGGATTAGTGCTAGTGTGCCTACTACAGCGTCCATCCCTTCCGCTTCCGGAAAAGTAAATTTTGAGAAAGCCCTGACCTACATGGGGGTGGAAGAAGGAAAGCCTCTTAAGGGAAAGAAAATAGATTATGTATTCATAGGCAGCTGTACTAATTCTCGCATAGAAGACCTAAGAATGGTTGCAGATATGGTAAAGGGGAAGAAAAAGGCTGAGGGAGTAGAGGTCTGGGTAGTGCCTGGCTCTAAACAAGTAGAAAAGCAGGCCATAGAAGAAGGCATACATGAAGTTTTGATTGAGGCTGGTTTTCAGTTTAGAGGACCGGGATGTTCTGCCTGCCTGGGGATGAATGAAGATAAAATTCCTGAAGGTAAATACTGTGTATCTACCTCTAACAGAAACTTTGAAGGAAGACAGGGTCCGGGTGCACGTACCTTCCTGGCCAGCCCACTTACAGCAGCAGCTTCAGCCCTCAGTGGATATGTAACTGATATAAGAGAATTTGACAGGATGATAGCCTAACAATTAGCAGATGGAAAAATTCAAAGACATACATTCTCCTGCAGTACCACTTCCTACGGAGAACATAGACACAGATCAGATCATCCCTGCCAGATTTTTGAAGGCGATTACCCGAGAAGGATTTGGAGACAATTTATTTAGGGACTGGCGCTTTGATAATCAGGGAAATCCCAAGGATTTTGTCCTCAATGATTCTACTTACAAGGGTAAAATCCTGGTAGCCGGGAAAAACTTTGGCTGTGGTTCCAGTAGAGAACATGCTGCCTGGGCTATTTATGACTATGGCTTCAGGGTAGTTATTTCCAGCTTCTTCGCTGATATTTTTAAGAATAACGCCCTGAACAACGGACTGCTGGCTATCAAAACCTCTGAGGAGCAACTTCAACAACTACTAAAGGTGATCCAGGAGGATCCTGATACTACTTTTGACGTGAATCTGGAAGAACAAACTGTAATAAATGAGGCTAAAGGGATTTCTTTCTCTTTCGATATCAACAGCTTTAAAAAACTCTGCCTCTTAAATGGCTATGACAATGTAGACTTTCTCAGAAGCAAAGTAGATGAGATCAAAGCCTACGAAGCCAGCTACAGCAAATAAGCTATTAAGGCTAAGTGTAAGATTAAAGTCATTTAAAACTCACTCAGAATTCAATCATTCAAAATTCAATACTCGTCATTCAATATTCAATCATTCAAAACTCATTCATTCAGAATTCAATATTCATTCAAAACTCAATCATTCAAAATTCAATCATTCAATCATTCTCCATTCATTCGTTCACTCATTAAATCATTTTAACAAAGCACATGAGCACCCATCATATAGCTGTATTACCGGGAGACGGAATAGGTCCTGAAGTAGTAAGAGAAGCCAGGAAAGCACTGGATGCCATCGCCGCTGCTTCCTCCTTTTCTTTTGAGTATGAAGAAGGGCTCATAGGAGCTGCTGCCATAGATGCTACAGGTTCTCCCTTTCCTGCCGCCACCCTTGAGCTGCTGGAAAGGAGTGATGCCATTCTCTTCGGTGCTATAGGAGATCCCAAGTATGACAATGACCCTTCCGCCAAAGTGAGACCTGAGCAAGGGCTGTTAGCTATGCGTAAGGCTCTGGGTTTATTTGTGAATGTGCGCCCGGTAGCTAGCTATGATCTATTGAATGATGCTTCTCCCTTGAGAAAAGAGATCATAGAAGGAGTAGACATAGTGGTCTACAGAGAGTTGACAGGTGGAATCTACTTTGGAAGTCCAAGAGGAAGATCTGAGGATGGTCAAATG
>JBCDBC010000224.1:0-7093 GCA_039184535.1 Bacteroidota bacterium
ACACATAAGATAGATGAAAGCCAGGTAAATATTTTTTTCCGTAATAGATTTCCCTTTCCTTCCAGTACTGGTAGCCTAAGGAGGGAGGCAGCTACTGACATTCCTACCGCTGAGCCTATTCCGAATAGGGCTAGGTAAGCCAAGGCTTCCTGAGTAGTATTTAGGTCTGTCATTACCAGTAAAATTAAGCCCCCGCTTCCTGCTAGGCCGTGGATTAACCCTATGCTGTAGGCTTCCCTCTCATGATGCACCTGTGTTTCTTGAGAACCACTTGTCATTTTGATGATACGGTAGATACCCAGTAGGATTAGCATGATCCCTACCAGGATCTCAAAGTAGTCAAAGTAGGACTTAAGCTGCTGGACGTTGAAGACGATGAATAATAAGCCGATGAAAAAGATGGTTGAGGTATGTCCCAGTCCCCATATGAATCCACTACTAGCTATTTCGCGAGTGTTCTTGGAGCGAGAAATTAAGGTACTGACTGCCAGCAAGTGGTCAGCTTCAAAAGCATGGCCAAATCCCACCATCAGAGCAAATGCAAGGCTGATTCCTTCCCCCATAAGTTAGTCCTTTAGGTAATTGATGATGATTCTGTGATTCCCGGTATCAGCGGCAGCCAGGATATTACCCTGCATGCTCAGGGAGAATGGCCAGTAATAGCTGGTTTCTGTGCTGCGAATGCTGTTCTTGTTCTCACTTCCGGTCTGAAAGTTGTTTTGGCCTAATAAGTCTGAAGCCTCAGCATTATGTGTTTTTGGGACTACTGGATGCCAGAGAATGCGGCTATTTCCAGTGTCTGCCACCCAAATTCCCTCTTTGTAGAAGCAGCTGTCGTAGCACCAGTTGAGGGTATTGGCTTCTGGGAACCAGCCAAACTGATTCTGGCCATTAGCCTCGAATGATGGTTGGCCTATAATAGCATCTGCTTGATGGTTAAATCCATCCTCCCACTTATTCCACAAAAGGACCCGATAGTATTGGGTATCAGTAATGGCCATTTTCCCTTCTGGAGAAATTTTGACAGAATACGGCCAGATGGCATCCTCATGCTCATAGTCTCTTTCCGTAAAGCTTCTTTTCCCTATCACCCCATCTGCTTCTACAAATGATTGAGTAGGAATATGCTTGTAGTAAAGGACTCTTCTATTACCGGTATCTGCTATCCATAGGGAAGTCCCATCTGAAAATACCCCGTAGGGCCAGTTCAGCGATTTAGCAGAAGGAGGGCTAGCGATCCCTTCTATGTTAGGTTCATTAGACCTAAAGTCAGCCTGCCCTACCACCACATCTGCTGCTTGCCCATCTCTTTCAGGAAAACTCAGCCAAATCAATACCCTATGGTTCCATGCATCAGCTACTATGAGCTTCTCTCCATCCGTCCAGATTCCTGAAGGGTAGAGGAGGGTAGAAGCTGTTACTTTCCCACCGGAATTTCTCCCTACACCTGAGGCATCAGCTTGGCCAAGGGTTATATCAGGAGACTGGAAAGGCGTTTCTGGAATGGTATTCCAGATGAATACTCTGTTCTGTCCTGTATCCGTTACCAGAAGTTTATTTCCATGTATACTTACACCTCTGGGGGCCAGTAAGGGGTTTCCTTCCTCTCCCTGGAAGACCAGGATCTTAGATACCAGATCAGATTGTATGCGTGAATCAGTTTGAATCATGTCTAGCAAATTCGGGGTAATTGTTCTCCTACCATCATATGGACCACTCTCTTTCCACCTATCCCACTATTCAGGATCACTTGTTGGGGATGGGCTTCTACTACTTCTCCTATAATGGCTGCCTCTTCAAATCCTTCTACAGCCTGAAGTCTAGCCAGAATGGCATCAGCAGCTGAAGCCTCCACTATGGAAAGGAAAATACCCTCGTTAGCTACGTACAATGGGTCCAGCCCTAATAATTCGCAGCCACCTCTGACTTCTTCCAGCATGGGGATTTTATTTCCCAAGAGTTCCATACCCAAGGCAGTATCCCTTGCCAGTTCATTTAAGGTAGACGCTACGCCCCCTCTGGTAGGGTCTCTGAAGATTTTGATGGCTTCTCCAAAATCATCCAGTAAATACATAACCGCATGATTCAGGCTTTGGGTATCACTGGTAATGGTGGTGTCAAACTCCAGTCCCTCCCGCACAGACATAATGGCTATGCCGTGGCTGGCTACAGGTCCACTGACAAGGATCTTATCACCTGCCTGGATTCTGTTGGCGTCAATATTGGCTTTAGGGTGTATGGAGCCCACTCCTGAAGTGTTGATGAAGATTTGGTCTCCCTTCCCCCTTTCCACTACTTTAGTATCTCCAGTAACTATCAGTACCCCTGCTTCTTCACAGGCAGCTTTGATTCCCTGGAGAATTTCCCATAGTTCTTCTATTCTCAATCCTTCCTCAATAATGAAGCTTAAGGATAGATACTCTGGAACAGCGCCACTCATGGCCAGATCATTTACCGTACCATTCACGGCCAGTTCACCAATGTTTCCTCCCGGGAAGAAGATGGGAGATACCACAAAGCTATCAGTAGTAAAGGCCATTTTCCCGGAAAGATGGAGGGTAGCTCCATCATGTCTTTTATCCAGGATTGGATTAGACAAAGCTTCCATGATCACCTTATCCAGAAGTTGGTTGGTGAGCAGTCCCCCACTTCCATGTCCCAAGGTGACTATCTCAAAGTCCAGCTTGGGCATGGGACAGCTCAACTGCATATTTAGTGCGGGTTGACTCATGATCCTACCTGTTCTAGTTGATGGATAGCATTACTGAAATTATAATAGGCAGCACAGGCCCCTTCAGAGCTGACCATAGGTGCTCCCAATGGATTCTGAGGTGTACACGTTTTCCCAAAAGCTGGGCACTCCTGCGGCTTCTTGATCCCTTTTAGGACCAGGCCTGCTATACACTCTGCTGATTCTGGTGCCTCCTCCACATCTATCTGGAATTTCTTGTTGGCGTCATACATGGCATAGGCCTCTTTAACTTCATAGCCACTTTTGGGAATGGTTCCTATGCCTCTCCATGCTCTGTCCTCTATATCAAAGACTTGATAAATCACGTCCTTGGCATTAGGGTTACCTTCTGCGGCTACTACCCGGCTATACTGATTCTCTAGGTTGGCCTTTCTGGCCTCCAGTTGTTTGACAGTCATTAAGATTCCATGGAGAATATCCACAGGCTCAAATCCGGTGACCACAATGGGAATATCATAGTCCTCCACTATGGGGAAGTATTCATCCAATCCCATGATGGTACACACATGGCCCGCTGCCAGGAAAGCGTCTATCTGACTTTCTGGATCATTGATAACTGCTTCCATGGCAGGAGGAACCAAAACGTGAGAGGTGAGGATGGAATAGTTCTTCACCCCCTGTCTCTCAGCGTGTACAACAGATAGTGCATTGGCAGGGGCAGTGGTTTCAAATCCTACTGCAAAGAATACTACCTCCTTATCAGGGTTTTCTATAGCCAGCTTTACAGCTTCCAGGGGAGAATAAAGTATGCGTACGTCTGCTCCTTCTGCCTTGGCTTGAAGCAAACTCTTCTGGCTACCAGGAACTCGAAGCATATCCCCGAATGAGCATAGAATGACATCATCTTGCTCTGCCAGATGAATGGCTTTATCAATCTTTTCCAGCGGTGTTACACAAACCGGACATCCAGGCCCATGAATCATGGTGATTTCTTCTGGCAGAATATTAATAATTCCGTGCTTAACCAGACTATGTGTTTGGCCGCCGCAGACTTCCATGATTTTCCAAGGCTGGGTGACTGACTTTTTGATTTCATCCAGATACTGGTTGGCCAGCTCAGGATCTCTATATTCGGTTAAGTACTTCATGATGCTGAATTTTGAGTGGAAGATTCGTCAGATCTGTAAGTAGAGGGATCAGGTAAGTGTGTTTTTATTTCTTCGAGTTCTTCTAGCTCTCCAATCTGTTCCAGATAGGTAAAGGTCTTTTTAGCCTCTTCCTCATTCACTACCGAAATAGCTACGCCAACGTGAACGAGTACATAGTCTCCTTCCTGAGCGTGAGGAACCATTTCTAAGCTGGCTTCTTTCATAATGCCCCCAAAGGAGACTTTGGCCATCCTGACCATGCCATTATACTGGCTTTCGATGGATTTAATCTTTCCGGGAATGGCGAGACACATACGGTAAAGTGTTTTCGAGTGTTAACTGATAAAGCATCAACTGTCCGAATGAAATATTCTCATCATTCGAGCTAAGCTGTTTATGAAAATGGAGGGTGTAATCCTGTCCTAATTGTTGGATCATCAGATCCACCAACAAGGCGTTTTGGAATACGCCTCCGCTAAACGCAATTTTTTCACATCTGAGATATTCAGCTGTTAGTCTGACCATTTCCACCAAACTCAGGTGGAACTTGAGAGCTATTTCTTCTACTGCTAACCCTATGCGTACATCTATCAGAATTTGGTCAACCAGATGGGTAGCCAGAATCTGTCCATTCTCCAGCAAGACTTCATAAGCCTTAGAAGTACCGGAGAATTTTTCCGCTGCTGCCTGAAGCTTCATGGCAGCTTCCCCTTCATAGTTTTGCACAAAACATATTCCCAGTAAGGCAGCTACCGCATCAAAGAATCTTCCCATGCTGGAAGTTGTCTGGGGAGCTCGCTGAAGAAGCTGATCATAGATCTTAAGTTCAGTAGCTGAGAACTTCTCTCTAATGATTTCTTCTTTCGGGCACAGGCTGAAAGCGGAAAGTCTGGGCTCCTTGGCCATTTTGTCTCCTCCCAGAATGGGAAAAGGATTAAGTTGAGCCACTCTTTCCATTTGTTTATTCTCATATAGAAAGAATTCTCCTCCCCAGATTTGTCCATCTTCTCCGTAGCCTGTTCCGTCCCAGATAACCCCAAGTACCTTCTCATTACTTTCCAGTAATTCGTGTTCTCCTAGGATAGCAGCGAAGTGAGCTTTATGATGCTGAAAGGCGTAGGCCTGTATATCCAGCTCCTTTGCTAATTCTCCTGCTAAAAACGTACTGCTGTACTGCGGATGCAGGTCATGAAGAATGACGGTTGGCTGCTTCCCTAATACGCGCTGGAAGTGAGCGAGCACTTGCTTGAAGGCCTGCTGGGTTTCATAATAAGAAAGATCTCCCAGGTACTGACTGATGAAGACATTACCTTCATGTAAAAAGGTAAAGGAGGATTTCAGATCAGCTCCGCAAGCCAGCACATTTTGTTCTGCCAGCTGTAGGTTTTGATAGAAATAATTAGGGGCTAGGCCACGCGATCTCCTTAGAATGATCTTTTGCTGATAAACAGGGCTGTAGCAAATGACGCTATCATCCTGTGGTATCAAGATTTCTCTGTCGTTTCCTAATACATAATCCGCGATCCCTTCAAACTTCCCTTCATCCTCAGACCTGAAGATAATGGGAGACCTGCTGATATTCCCACTGGTAGCTACTATTGGTCGCTGATAATGATCCATTAGTAGCTGAAACAATGGCGCATAAGGAATCATAACACCTACTTTGCCCACCCCCTCTACTACTTCTGTTGGAAGTCTCAGACTTTCCTTAGGCTTTAGCAGTAAGATAGGGGAGACTTCACTTTCCAGCTCCTTGCGTTCACAAGGAGAAAGGTAGAAGTCTTTCAATGCAGCTACTGAAGGATACATAAGGGCAAATGGTTTGACTGGTCGCTGCTTTCTCTGCCTGAGCATGATGAGGGCTTCCTGATTTTGGGCATCACAGGTAAGTAAGTAGCCCCCTATTCCCTTGATAGCTATGATATTTCCCTTGGTCCATAAAGAAGGTATGTATTGTAGTAGTTCTTCTTCAGTCTGAAAGTTAATCTTATCACCAGCAGCAGTATGTAGGGTAAGTTGTATACCGCACTCTTTGCAGGAATTGGTTTGGGAGTAATGTCTCCTCTCCAGCGGATTGTGGTATTCTTCCTCACAGGTGGGACACATGTTGAAAGCGTCCATAGTCGTATGCTCTCTGTCATAGGGAAGCTTCTGGATGATGGAGAACCTCGGCCCACAGTTGGTGCAGGTGATGAACGGGTAGGCATATCGCCTGTCTGTAGGAGTGCGCAGCTCTTTACGGCAATCCCCACAAAGTGCATAGTCAGGCGTAAAGAGTACCTGATTAACGGCAGCTTGTTGGCTTTCTCTTATCTCAAATGTGTCAAAGAACTGAGTATCTGTTTCTTCTATCTGATGGCTCGTAATTCTGGCAATAGATGGGGCCTCTTTAATGATCTCCTGGTAAAAGGTCTTGGCCTGTTCAACTGTAGCCTGAAATCCTATAATCACCCCTTCTGGTCCATTACTCACATATCCCTTTAGTTGGTGGGCATGTGCTCTCTGGTACACAAAAGGCCTAAACCCCACCCCTTGCACGATTCCCCGGATACGTATTAGCCAGGTCTTCATGCTGGCATTTCTGCCTTCAGACCTTGCTTTTCGGTCATCTTAGCTAGCAGCCACTCACACCACTTATCTATTCCGTCTCCGTTTAGGCTACTGATGGTCATGTATTCCAGTTCATGATTAATATCCTGGGCATCTTTTACCACGTTCTCCACGCTAAAAGGGAGATAAGGCAGAAGATCAGCCTTAGAGACTACCATGAGTTCACTGGTAAGGAACATCTTGGGGTACTTCTTAGGCTTGTCATCCCCTTCAGTAGTGGCAATGACGGTTACCCTAAGATCTTCACCCAGATCAAAGGAGGCTGGGCACACCAGGTTTCCCACATTCTCTACTATGAGAATGTCTGTATCTGAGATATCCATAGACTCTATTCCCTGCCAGACCATCTGCGCTTCCAGGTGGCAAATACCTCCGGTCACTATTTGAAGGGCTTCTCCGCCTACTTCTCTCAGTCTTTCGGCATCTCTCTCTGTTTCTAGGTCGCCCACCAGAATTTTGATTCTGGCTCTATCGCCTATTTGCTTGACAGTTTCCTGTAATAAGGTGGTTTTCCCACTACCTGGAGAAGAGACCAGGTTGATCATGAGGATGTTTTGCTCCGCCATTTGCTTGCGGATTCCTTCTGCTACGAAGTCGTTAGCTTTGAGAAGGTTCATGGTGGTGTTGTCACACTGGACACTAC
>JBCDBC010000225.1:0-7089 GCA_039184535.1 Bacteroidota bacterium
AGAAAAGCACACACCTACTGTGTTGCCTATCCTCCTAATTCATTTAAAGAAATTCTACAGTACAGTAGTCACATCACGTTTAATTCCATTTCAGAATTTCACCGATATACTTCTCAACTTGATCAACATACAGAAAAAGTGTCTATAGGCATACGGGTAAATCCTGGTTTTTCTAATGTGGAAACAGAATTGAATAATCCCTGTGCGCTGGGATCTCGTTTAGGCGAAACATCAGAAAGTCTTCCTGATATCCTACCTGAAGAAATACAAGGGCTGCATTTTCATGCACTTTCTGAATCTAGTCCTGACATGCTTGAAAAAGTATTGGCCACTTTTGAACAGAGATTTGCTAAATATCTTCCCCAGTTAAAGTGGGTAAATTTTGGGGGAGGTCATCTCATGACAAGAAAAGGCTATAATGTGGAACAGCTAATTTCCACTCTAATAGCCTTCAAAAAGAGGTATGAAGTGGATATCATCATGGAACCTGGCTCAGCAGTAGTCTGGGAATCAGGAGTGCTGATAGTCAGTGTGTTAGATATTTTTGAGCGGGATAGAATTCCTACGGCCATCCTTGATATTTCTTTTGCATCCCACCTACCAGATTCACTGGAAATGCCCTGTAGACCCAAAATTAAGGGAGCCAGAGACCCTCAAAAAGAGGATAAATTTGTGTACAGATTAGGTGGAATTAGCTGCTTGGCCGGGGATTTTATGTTCGAATACGCCTTTGAAAAGGAGCTGGTTCCGGGAGATAAACTGGTCTTCGAGGACATGATTCATTACACCATGGTAAAGACAAGCATGTTTAACGGACTGGAACATCCTCAAATAGGCATCTGGAAAGAGAACCAATCTTACCAAACTATCCGTACGTTTGGGTATGAGGATTATAAAGGGAGACTTTCGTAATTTCTAGGGAATTACGAGTATGTTGAAGAAAGAAAGTTCCAAAACACCACTCTCCTCAAAAAGGAAAAAACGTATGTTCCTCCTTGGAGCAGCTGGACTAATCCTTATTCTCTTCATTTTTTCTTTGCCATCTCCTCTGTTTAAAGACCCTCTCTCCACCATATTACTAGATAAAAATGGTGAACTACTTGGAGCCAGAATAGCTAAAGATGGCCAATGGCGATTCCCGGAAATGGAAGAAGTTCCTGACAAATTTGCGATGGCCCTCATACAGTTTGAGGACAAAAGGTTTTACCAGCATCCAGGAGTAGATCCCCTTGCCATGGGCCGGGCTATTCGACTCAACCTTCAAAGAGGAGAAGTCGTCAGCGGGGGAAGTACCCTCAGCATGCAGGTCATCAGGCTGTCAAGAAAAGGGAAGGCCAGAACCATTTGGGAAAAACTTATAGAAGTGTGGCTGGCAGTGAGAATGGAAGTTGGCTACTCTAAAAGAGAGATTCTAGCCATGTATGCTTCCCATGCTCCCTTTGGCGGAAATATAGTAGGACTGGAAGCCGCCGCCTGGAAGTATTTTTCTAGAAGTCCGGAAAATCTCTCATGGTCAGAGGCTGCTATGTTAGCGGTACTTCCTAATGCTCCCGGCCTCATTCACCCCGGGAGAAATAAGGATGTCTTACTGAAAAAGCGTAACAAACTTCTGGACAGACTGGTCTATAATGGCCTCATTGAGGAGAATACTGGACTTTTGGCAAAAAGCGAACCTCTCCCTGATAAGCCTAAACCCATTCCCCAGCACATCCCTCACCTATTGGATTTTGTCCAGAAATCAGGGAAAGCTCAGAAAGAAAAGCATACTACCCTGGATCTATATGTACAAAAAGAGGCCAGTAAAAGGCTACAGAATCATGTCTATTCTCTGGCTGCAAAAGGGGTCTATAATGCTGCTGCTCTCATAACGGAAGTAGAAACAGGAGATGTTGTAGCCTATGTGGGCAACATGGACCCTTTTGAAGAAGGAGCAGAAAACCACTCCTATGCGGTAGACATTATTCAGGCAAGGAGAAGTTCCGGTAGTATTCTCAAGCCGATCCTTTTTGCTTCTATGATTCAGAGCGGAGAGTTATTACCTGATATGCTGGTGCCTGATATACCCTCTCAGTACGGCGGCTATACCCCCTTAAATTATTCTCTTACTTATGATGGGGCCATCCCTTCCTGGAAAGCATTGGCCAGATCCTTGAATATTCCCACAGTGCATATGCTCAGCAAACACGGAGTGAGTAAATTTTACTCAGAACTAGAGGCTACTGGGATCAGCACCCTACATAGAAGACCTGAAGAGTATGGATTGACCCTGGCTCTAGGAGGGGCAGAGGTTCAGCTCTATGAATTGGCGGCTATGTATGGAGGGATGGCCAGAAGTCTAAAGCACTTTTCTCACTACAATGGCAAGTATGAGCAGGACAATTTCCGCCCTGTTAATTTGTGGCAGTCAACATCCAGGGACAAACTTAAGCCTGAAGAATTTTCAGCCTTAGGAGAACAGCAAATTCTTTCTGCTGCCTCAGTCTGGTTTACGTTTCAGGCTATGCTGGAATTGACCCGTCCGGAGAATGACTTGTTCTGGAAGCAGTACCAGTCTTCCAGAAAGATAGCCTGGAAAACAGGGACCAGTTTTGGGTTTAGGGATGCATGGGCCGTGGGTTGTACGCCAGACTATGTTGTTTCAGTTTGGGTAGGAAATGCAGATGGAGAAGGTAGGCCTGGATTAATAGGAGCGCAAGCAGCTGCTCCACTCATGTTCTCACTTTTTCAGATGCTTCCTGATAGCAGGAGTTGGTTCAGCCCGCCATATGATGAAATGCAGCAATTACCTATCTGCAGGAAAAGTGGGCATTTAGCTGGCAAGTATTGTCCAGAAGTAGATACTAACTGGGTCCAGTTGACCATACAAGACCAGTCTGTATGTCCTTATCATCAGGAGGTATTGGTGAGTAAAACCACTGGCCTTCAGGTCAATAGGGAATGTGTGAATAAAATAGAAGATATTTCTGCTACCTCCTATTTTGTACTTCCACCAGCCTGGGAGAAATACTACAAGCTAAAGCATCCGGATTATCTTCCCCTGCCTGCATGGGATTCAAACTGTAAACCTTTAGATGGAGAACAGAATACCATGCAATGGATGTACCCAAGAATAGGTTCACGCATTTACATTCCGGTGGAGCTAGATGGAAAATTAGGGAAGACAGTATTCGAGATTGCACATAGGCAAGATGAACGTACAGTTTTCTGGCATTTGGATGAGGAGTTTGTGGGCCAAACTACGGGTATTCATCAGCTCGCTTTACAGCCTTCTCCGGGCGAACACCTCATTACAGTGGTAGATGATCTAGGCAAAAGTATGAGTAGAACCTTCATAGTTTTAGAAAGAACAGAGGATTGAGGTAAGAATTTCTTTTCTCTGGTAGAAAGAAGATGTGTAAAAAGCAGGCTAAAAACTTCACATTCCAGCCCCATTTAATTCGAAAATTGAAGTAATAAATAGCCCTGACCGTTCTTTAAATGCATTTCAAAGGCACAATTATTCCACAAAAACGTATTTTCTTGTCTTTTAGATAAAATTCAGGCAGGTTAGATTTTAAAAGAAATTGACAATTTTTATTTGTTAGAAATGTCAATTTTTACAACAGAAAGAGCAATTGATTATAACATAAAGATTTTGGTTAAGCGTTAGATTAGTGGATAAGGCTAGCGTGCTTGCCCGGAATACACGTTCCGGGCGCATTTTTTTATATACACCTATCATTCTTTGTTCTTCTCCCTATTTCCCCACTTGATTCACATTCTTACTTCTTTTATTTTCGCGTTTGCTCATTAATTGTAACTGTATTCAGGGATAAGGATGGATATACACGTAAAGGATCTCACTAAATCTTATGGTCCTCAGAAAGCAGTTGACAATATTTCTTTTGAGGTAAGAACAGGAGAAATCCTGGGTTTTCTGGGACCCAATGGCGCTGGAAAAACTACCACCATGAAAATTCTCTCTTGCTACATGACTCCTACTGATGGAGAAGTTAGCGTTGGAGATCTTTCTATTTATGATGCGCCGGAAAAAATAAAAAATAGGATAGGCTATCTACCTGAGAATAATCCTCTCTACCTGGAAATGCCCGTGCTGGAGTACCTGGGGTTTGTAGCGGAAATTCAGGGAGTAGAGAAAAAGCATATTCCTCAGCGGATACGCAGAACGGTAGGTATGTGTGGACTCAACCTAGAAAAACATAAAAAGATAGGGGAGCTCTCAAAGGGATATCGTCAACGGGTAGGACTGGCTCAGGCCCTCATACATGATCCGGAAATTCTCATTCTGGATGAACCTACCACCGGGCTTGACCCCAACCAGATTGTGGAAATCAGAAATCTGATCAAAGAGATTGGGGCCAGCAAAACGGTTATTCTCAGTACCCACATACTTCCGGAAGTAGAAGCCACCTGTGATAGAATCCTCATCATTAACAGAGGGAAGATAGTGGCGGATGGTACGCCGGATACCCTGAGAAATAGAGCACAAGGATCAGAAATTCTCAAGGTTCAAGTCAGTACAGATAAAGCCTCATCTGATGATATTTTTCAGGCGCTCCTTAGTATGAAGGAAGTAAGTCTAGCTGATCCACTTCCAGAAGGAAGTAATAGATACCAACTGGTTTGTAAGGAAGGACTATCTGCCAGAGAAGCTGTTTTTCACCTCTGTGTAGAAAAAGGGTGGGTGCTGACAGAGCTTACGCCAGTAGAAACCAGATTAGAAGACATATTTAGAGAACTCACGATAAACTAGTCTAGCTCCTTATGAAGAACATTTGGATTTTAGCTAAACGAGAGATGCGATCATTCTTTGATTCTTTGGTCGCATACATACTGCTGGTAGCATTCCTCGGATTTAGTGGCTTCTTCACCTGGCTATATGGAACAGACATCTTCTTTATAGGCCAGGCTACCCTACAGCCATTTTTCTCAATAGCCGGCTATTGGTCACTATTTTTCTTTATACCTGCGCTCACCATGCGCATGATAGCGGAAGAAAAAAGAACCGGAACATTGGAAGTGCTCCTCACCCAATCTGTCAGTGATTGGCAGGTATTAGCGGGGAAGTTTTTCGCCTGCCTGGGACTCATCCTGATCGCACTAGCATTTACGCTTCCCTATTATGTTGCGGTAGCATGGCTAGGACCTGTAGATCATGGGGCGGTTTGGTGTGGCTACCTCGGATTGATACTGATGAGTTCCGCTTACATAGGTATAGGACTATTTGCCAGTAGCATTAGCAGTAATCAGGTAGTGGCATTTTTATTGGCGCTACTGATAGGACTGTTCTTCCATCTGTTGTTTGGTTTAATGGGGGATGCAAGTGATGGAATTTTGAGTGATACTTTCTCATTCTTAAGTATGGAAAGCCACTACCGCTCTATTTCCAGGGGAGTGATAGATCTGCGAGACCTTATCTTCTTTTTTAGTCTCACCTTCCTGGGACTGATTCTGGCAGAATTTCAATTGATCAAAAGAAACGTGATAAGCTAGTAGTGTTATGAGAATGACCCAATCCACACTTATCATTAGGCTCCTACTATTCATAGGCATATTCATCATGCTGAATGTGCTAGCCTATAGGTACTTTTTCAGACTAGACTTCACAGGAGACAAAAGATACACCCTCAGCCAAAGCACGAAGGATATACTGACCGGTCTAGATGATCCAATAACCATTTCTGCTTACTTTACTGAGGAACTTCCGGCTTCACTTGGGCCTTTAAAAGAAGACTTTAGAGATTTACTCTATGAGTATCAGACCCATTCTGACGGACAGGTAGTTTTTGAATTTATCAACCCCAATGAGGATGAAGCGAAAGAACAGGAAGTTCAGCAATTAGGGATAGCGCCTTTACTTCTCCAGACCAGGGAGAATGATAAGGCATCCCAGTTGAGAGCCTACATGGGGGCCATCATTAAGAAAGGGGCACAGCAGGAAATCATACCAGTGGTTCAGCCTGGTGCTTCCATGGAGTATGAACTGACCAAAAGCATCAAAAGGCTCACCGTTTCTGACAAACCCAAAGTAGGATTTATACGTGGTCATGGAGAGCCAGATATTAGGAGCCTGGGCCCCGTGCTCCAGGAACTAAGTACGCTCTATGAGCTGGATACCCTGGATTTGAATGTTCCCAATGCCTGGACAGAGTTTAAGACATTAGTTCTTCTAGCGCCTTCAGACTCTTTACCGCTATTTCATTTAGAACAATTGGACCAATTCCTGGCAAGTGGTGGTAGGCTCCTAGCAGGGATAAATGCCGTAGAAGGAGATTTAAACCAGGGAAGATTAATTACCCAAACTACGGGAGTAGAAAGTTGGCTGAATGAGAAAGGATTTGTGATTACTCCAGTATTTGTGACAGATGTTTCCAGTGGGCAGGTGCAAGCTAGACAGCAAACGCCCTTTGGGGTGATGACGGTACCCATGGATTTCTACTATTTCCCCACCCTTCTAAACTTTCCTGAGCATCCTATCACTGAAGGGATAGAATCTGTTACCCTGGTATTTGCCAGCCCGGTAGAAATTAATCCTAAGGATTCTTCCGTTACAGGTGGAATTCTGGCCACTACCTCAGAAAGAAGCGGGAAGATTAGTCCACCATCCTTCCTGGATTTACAAAAACAGTGGACGGAGGCGGACTTTCCTGAAAGAGAAATCCCGGTAGCGGCTTATCTGGAGGGAAAAATAGAAGGAGAAGCTGAGAGTAAAATTGTAGTGATAGGAGATGGCGACTTTGCTGTAGGGCAGGGCAGCCAATCAGATAATAACCTAAGCTTTATCGTAAATGCGGTAGACTGGCTGACGGATGATACGGGACTGATAGAATTGCGTACCAAAGGCATTAATAGCAGACCTATAGAAAAGCAGCTCACAGACGGAGAGCGAGCTATGATGAAATATTTGCTCTTTTTTCTGCCTATCCTCATCATCATAGGATTTGGGGTAGTGAGAATGCAGATCAGAAAGAGCCAACGTGTTAAATGGATGCAAGAAGATTATAGTGCATAAATCATGTTTAGAAGATTTACCAATACACAACTGGGAATAGCACTAGGTGTATTAGTGCTCCTCTACGGCATGTCTAC
>JBCDBC010000226.1:0-7075 GCA_039184535.1 Bacteroidota bacterium
CCAATGACAGCAGAGGGTTTGAGCTATCATACCTGAATCCTATCATTTTCTACAGGAGCGCAGAGCAATCTCTGGGAAGTCCGGATAATGGCTTTCTTGGGTTTCAGGGACGCCTCAATCTCTGGAAAAGCCTGCAACTCTATGGTCAGCTTACCATAGATGACTTTAACTTTGGGATCAGAGACCAGGGCAGTGGATACTGGGGTAATAAGTATGGATATCAGCTGGGTATGAAATACATAGATGCGCTCAATGTCCCCAATCTGGATGTACAACTTGAATACAATAATGTCAGACCTTATACCTATCAGCATGTCAATGCCTCAGCCAGTTATCAGCATTACGGGCAGTCTCTGGGCCATGCTGCTGGTGCCAATCTGTATGACTTCCACGCCATCATTCGTTACCGTCCTATCCCTGCCTTACAATTATATGGTTCCTACACCTACCTAAAACAAGGTCTGGATGAAAATGGCATTAACTATGGCTCAGATCCTAGGCTATCCTATGCGGTGAATAGGTTCCAGGACTTCAATAATACGGTAGGTCAGGGACGCTCCTATACCGTTCACCAGCTATTTGGACGGGCTAGTTATCAGCTTTGGAAAACCGATGCTTATCTGGATGGTGAGCTAGTATGGAGAGAAGAAACAAGTGGAAGAACAGTATACTTATTAGCAGGTCTTAGGGTAGGGATTCCCGGCAGAATACAGAGAAGATAAAGAGAAGGTGAGCCTACGGTAGACTCACCTCATTCATATTAGATACTTAATTCTTATCCAAAAATAATGGCCTTTCCATCCTTACTACTAGGAAGCGGCGGTTGGGTAGCAAACGGCTGGTGATAGAATCTCTGTCCAGTAGCCTTGTAAAGGGCATTTGCCAGCGCCCCTACTGCGGGAGGAAGTCCTGGTTCTCCCAAACCAGTAGGCTTAATGTCATTCTCCACAAAGAATACCTCTATCTCATCTGGAGCTTGCTTAATACGTATGAGCTTATAAGTATCAAAGTTCTTATGAACAGATACTCCATCCTCAAACTTCAGCTCTCCATACAGGCAGTGCCCAATACCATCTACTACTCCACCTTGAATCATGTTGATAGCTCCTTCTCTGTTTACCACAATTCCACAGTCTACGGCGCACCATACTTTCTTTACCCTAAGTTGATCGTCCACTTTTTCCAGATCTACGATTTCAGCCACATAGGAATTATGGCAGAAGTATGCCGCAACTCCTCTGTAAATACCAGGTGTATCTTCTCCCCAATTAGCTTTATCTCTTACCAGTTTCAACACGCCTGCATAGCGATCCGCGTCATACTCGTACTCAGCTCCCACACGATCATTCTTGGCACGTTCCAGCATTTCCAATCTCATTTCTATGGGATCCTGCCCAGTCATTTCTGCAATCTCATCCAGGAATGATTGTTCTGCTCCGGCAGCAAAGTGAGAACGTGGCGCTCTCCATGCCCCCATAGAAATATTAGTAGTAGAAACACGCTTTTCGGCAGCATAATTTTCTATACATCCTGCAGGAAAGCGGTTTGGAAACACAGCCCCTTCCCTGAATCCTACTCCATGTACCGTGAAAGCTACCAATTTATTATTCTCATCCAGTCCGGCCTTGTACACAGATCTGTAGGCAGGTCTGTAGATCCCATTCGTCATATCATCTTCGCGGGTGTAGATCAATTTGATAGGAACCCCCATTTTTTTAGAGATAGCGGCGGCCTCTAGTCCAAAGTGCGTATACAGCCTTCTACCAAATCCACCTCCCATACGGGTCATGTCTACAGAAATATTTGCTTCAGGTATCCCCAGAAGTTTAGCCGTTCCCTCTCTTAAGGCATTAGGAGTTTGTGTTGGGCCAATTAACTCTGCTTTATCGCCCATCACATTGGCGAAGAAGTTCATAGGCTCCATGGTATTATGAGCTATGAATGGAGCGGTATAGGTTCTTTCTATGGTTTTGGTAGAACTGGCTAAGGCAGCTTTAGGATTCCCATCTTTTCTGTCCTCTTGCAACTTACCTACTGTCAAGTCTCTTTCCAGTTGTTGGCTATGGTTTACTGAGTTCTCCAAGGCGCTCACCTTCTTCCAGTTAGCTTTGAGGGCCTTCTTGGCTTTCATGAGTTGCCAGGTGGAATCCCCTACTATGGCAATCAGCTCCGGGAAGGCAGTGGCATCAAAGCGGCCTGGATCATCAGATGATGTATTGATGATAAAAGCACCCTTTACCCCATCCATGGCTTTGATCTCCTCTTCATTGAAGTCTGAAACGGTCATTCCAAATGCAGGAGCATGCTCAATCATGGCCAGCATCATCCCTTCCCTCTTGAAATCCAGTCCGAAGATAGGCTTACCCGTAACAATCTTTGGTCCTTCTACATTTTTCTGATAGGTCCCTATGAGTTTGAAATCTTTAGGATCCTTCAACTCTACTTCTTCGGGTACCTTTATGCCCACAGCTTTAGAGGCTATTTCTCCATATCCTATGCTTCTGTCTCCCTTCACCTCCGTAATTACCCCTTCACTCGCCATTAAGTCCGAGACGTTTACCCCCCACTCCTGTGCAGCGGCCTCCATCAGCATTCTTTTACCGGTAGCTCCGGCCATTCTCAAGGCATCCCATCCCAGCATGATGGATAAACTCCCTCCGGCAAACTGAGGATTATCGAATATATCCTCATTTAAGGCCCCCTGCTCTACCACTACGTGCTCCCACTTGGCATCCAGTTCTTCCGCTACTATCATGGGCATGGAGGTCATCACATTTTGACCTATTTCAGGATTAGGTGAGAAAATGGTAATCATGCCTGTATCCCCAATTTTGATGTAGCCATTGATGTCAAACCATTCATTAGGGACAGCTACCACTTCTTTATCAGCGGGTGTACAGCTAGTCAGCCAGTTAAAGCCTATCATCATTCCACCTCCAGCAGCAGCTGAAATTTTCAAGAATGACCTACGATTATGTTGTGTCTTAATTCGTGCCATTATTCTGTGCTTTGAGGTTATTGGTTATTAGCTGCTTTTTTGATTGCGTCCTTGATTCTCACATAGGTTCCACACCTACAAATGTTCCCATTCATAGCTGATTCTATTTCTTTATCAGAAGGATTAGGGTTCTCTTTTAGTAGGGCTGCAGCGCTCATGATTTGGCCAGCCTGGCAGTATCCACACTGGGCTACATCTACTTCTATCCATGCTTTTTGCACAGGATGGTCTCCATTTTCAGATAAGCCTTCTATGGTAGTAATTTCCATATCTGATGCTGCACTGACCGGTAATTGGCAGGATCTCATAGCTTTTCCGTTCACATGAATGGTGCAGGCCCCGCATTGGGCAACACCACATCCATATTTCGTTCCTACAAGATCCAGATGATCTCGTAACACCCAAAGCATAGGCGTAGTAGCGTCAACATCAACTTGCTTCTGTTGACCGTTTACAGATAAGTTAAAAGTGGGCATAAAGTGTTGAGTTTAAAGAATATCTATTAGTACTCAGCTGAATATAGCAGGCAGAGGTTTGAATAAATTACAAAATTCAAACAGGCCTATTCCAGTCTTTTTAGCTGAACGATGTATACTTCGTCCTAAAGACCTGTCATTTTCTCTATATGCTCAGGATACCTTTCTCCTACTACCTTAATAGCTGAAGCCATTTCCAGAAGTTCCTCGGATGATAATTCAATAGAGGCTGCTTGATTATTTTCTTTCAACCGATGGGATTTCGTAGTTCCAGGAATAGGGACGATCCACGACTTTTGAGCCATCACCCAAGCTAAGGCCACCTGAGCAACCGTTGCATCTTTCTTCCTTGCAATTCTCTCCAGGAGATTTATTAAGGCCTTGTTGGCCTCCATAGCTTCTGCAGTAAATCTTGGCAGAATTTTCCGAAAGTCAGTGCTATCCAGAGAAGTGTCCTTATTCATCTTGCCGGTGAGAAATCCCTTACCGAGCGGGCTATATGCGACTAACCCTATTCCTAATTCTTCTATGGTGGGAATGATCTCTTGCTCATGCTTACGTGTCCAGAGAGAATATTCACTTTGAAGGGCGGTTACTTTCTGAACTGCATGCGCTTTTCTAATGGTTTCTGCCCCTGCTTCTGAAAGACCAAAGTGTTTTACTTTCCCTTCCTTTATAAGATCCTTCACCGTTCCGGCCACATCTTCAATGGGTACTTCAGGATCCACTCGATGCTGGTATAACAGATCAATGCTTTCCACCTTCAGCCTGTTCAGGCAGCCTTCTACAGCTTTACGGATATTTGCAGGCTGGCTATCTACCCCTTTCATCTTACCGTCCTGAATATGGAAGCCAAATTTTGTAGCTATGATGACCTCATCTCGTATAGGCTTCAACGCCTCCCCTACAAGTTCCTCATTTATGAATGGACCATATACTTCTGCCGTATCAAAGAAGGTAACTCCTTGTTCAAAGGCTTCCCTGATCAGGGAGATCATTTCTTTCTTATCCTTTGGAGGACCATACCCAAAGCTCATGCCCATACAACCAAGACCGAGAGCAGATACTTCCAGATTTTTTCCTAATGTGCGTTTCTTCATTATTCAGGTGTGTTATTCAGCTCTAATTTATTCTCCTAAATTCTGTAGGACTTAGCTGGACGTGCTTCTTAAAGAAATTATTGAAATGGGTAGCTTCTGTGAAGCCTAAGGAGAAGGCTACATCTGCCACACTTTGGTTAGTGTGTTTCAGCAAGACCTTTGCCTCTTGCAAGATTCTTTCAGAAATCAACTGAGAAGTGGTCTTCTGGGTAATTTGCTTTAAAGACCTGTTGAGATGGTTTACGTGTACATTTAGCTGGTGAGCAAAGTCTGAAGGGGTACGAAATAATACTCCTGGATGCCTATCGTCTATGGGAAACTGTCGTTCTAGCAGTTCCATAAAAAGCGTAGCTATTCTACGAGAAGCAGAAGGAGATTTCTCATCTTTTTCATTAGGTATTCCCTCGAGCTTGAGTGCAAAATGTAATAGCTCAAAAATCAGGTTTCGAATCAGGTCAAACTTATATTTATAGTCAGACCCGAATTCACTCATCATTCTTTCAAAGGTCTCTTCCACTCTTAGGCAGTGCTCATCTGTTAACTCAAAGATGTGCTGCCCATTAGGCTGAAAGACTTCATATTGCTGAAACTGCCCAAACTGGTGGAAGAAATGAGGATCAAAAATACAGTAAATTCCCTCCCGAATCTTGTCTAAATGCTCCCACTTATAGGGGATAAAGGGATTTGAAAATGACAAGGCTTGCTCCTTAATCTCTACTACCTGATCAGCAAAGTGCACCTTACTGTTCCCCTTCACTAGCATAATCTCGTAGAAATCTCTCCGTCTGTAGGGAATTTGCACTGCCTTTCCTTCCACAAATGGTTCAAGTCTGAATATGTTAAAATGCCCTAGCCCTGTCCCAAAATTCTCAGGTAGCCAGCCAAACTTACGTAGGTAAAACTCATCTATTTTCTCAGGCTTATCCATTTATTTTTTCTCAAAAAGAGGGTTTTCATCTACTTGTATAAAGGTAAATATGCAATCCAGGCCTTCCTTACTAATATCTAAGGAGGACTTACGAAAATCAAACCATAAAAAAAGGTGAGCCCTTTCCGAACCCACCTATATTACTAGAAGAAAGAACAAGGAGATCTTCTGCATTACTCTATTCTAAGGGCTTTCCTTTATTGGAGCCCATGAAACAGCAGCATATCATAAACCATGACTTGCTAGCCATGCTCCAAAAGCATTTATCCATTCATCACTAGGCAGTCCTTGTTTTTTCATGCCGAATCCATGGTTTCCTTTTTCATAGATATGAAGCTCCGCGGGTAATTTAGCAGCATTCTAACTCTTGTTGATGTCATTTGCCTGGTTTTGAAAGCCAAAGAAGTCATCACCAGAAACAGCCATAAACAAAGGCATAGGTTTCTCTGGCAGGGTTTGAATATCCAGTCCATTCATGGCAGCATAAATAGGGGCTATAAAATCAGGTCGATTGGATTCATCAGTGTACGCCAGACCAGCAGCTGCAGCTACTGTTCCTCCTGCAGAAAACCCTATTATACCTATCTGGTCAGGTTTGACGCCATACTCATCAGCCTTTTCCCTCACATGTGCGATAGCTGCCAGTCCATCTGCATTGGCAAGCTCTATGTAGGGTGCCATAATGCTAAACATCTCTTCCTGACCAGCCTGAAACTTAGCCATGAATTCCTGGGAAGGATTTTCTCCAGTAGGGACCAAACGGTACTTCAATACAAAAGCAGCAATCCCGCGGTCAGTACACCACTTGGCTACATCATTCCCTTCATTATCTATGCTCAAAGTACGAAATCCCTCTTCCGGTGCTATGATCAAGGCAGTCCCAGAGAATTTGGCATATAAAAAGGATTGATATTCTGGTTTGCATGTAGAAAGGTTATTGGAGACCCTTTGATCCTAAACATCCTCATTTTTTACATACAAGCCTGTGTACATGGCTTAATGCTTCATGGATCTGGTTTATATCCTAAGCCAGTGAAAATACATTTCCCATGCATGAATGTAGAAGATCAAATCCTTGATTAATATGATCTCTCTTTAATGCAAAAGGCGAGCTCCATTGGAACTCGCCTTTTGTATATAACATAATTTATATCGGGATTACTTCTGAGCCGCCATAATTTCCTGCTGTTTCTTCACATACTCATTAATGACAGCCTCATCTTCATCCAGATAGTAAGAGATACTTACCAGCTGATTGATCCACTCAGCCTGATCTGGCTCTAGTTCATGAAGCTTCTTCATAAGTGGGTAAGCCTGTCCTAGCTTTTGTTTTACCTCTTCTCCTGCAGCATCAATGTCAGACTCCTTAGTCAACTTAGCCTTAGCTTCATTGATTTCAGCGGCTTTATTCACATAGTAGGCCCCTAACTGAATGTTAGCTCCCAGGTGATCAGGATCTTTTTCCAGAATCATCTTGTACTGAGTTTCAGTTAGGGGCCTACTATGTGAATAAAGCCGCTGAAATCAATGAAGCTAAGGCTAAGTTGACTAAGGAGTCTGACATTGATGCTGC
>JBCDBC010000227.1:0-7067 GCA_039184535.1 Bacteroidota bacterium
ATCCTGAGATATCATCAGAAGAATAATCTGTCTCTGGTAAAGAAAGATGTCTTTTTTGATAAAATGGATAAGGTCATCAACCTTTACAATAGTAAAAGTGACTCAAACATAGAGTCTTATCGTGATGAATTATTCCAGAAGCTTGTTTCCAGAAGACTAAGTGAGGTCATGGAAGAAGCCTACTATGAGGAAAATCTCAAACAGCAGAAAAAGCAGGAAGAGGAGATTCAGAAGGAAGTAGAAGAGAAAAAGAAACAAGAAGAGGAAGAAGCACTCAGAAAAGCGGAAGAGGCTAAGAAACAGGATGAGGAAACTAAGAAAACCAGCCTGTTTGACACACTAGCCCCTGCAAATGACATCGTGTTTGACATTGATGAATCAGTTGAAGCTGAAGCAGCTCCGAATCCTGCTCCCTCAGTACCAGAACCTGAGGAGGTGATTGCAGCTTACCCTCAACCTGAAAAAATAGAAGAGGTAGTTCTACCCGAACCTGCTCCACAGGCTACAGTAGAAACTGTGGAAGAGGTGACTCCCGTAGTGGAAGTTCCTCAGCCTGAAGTATCTCTAAATGGTTCGCATGAGGAAGTAGCTCCAGTAGCAGAAATAATTGCTGAGCCTGAGGTTCAACCACAGATACAACCACAGCCAGAGACTCCGGTTGTGGAAATGAAAGAAGAAACTGTATTGGAAGAGCTGGAAGTAGAAAAGCCTAAGACCATCTTGGAATCTCTGGCTGATACTACCCCTAATGGTGAAACTGTCCATCAAAAGCAGGAAGAATCCAAGGAGACCACGGCCTCTTTCCTGGATAGGTTTTTAAATAGCAAGCAGGATGCACCTGCCCCTGAACCTACGCCAGAACCGGCTCCAGTAGTGGAAACACCTGTAGTAGAGGAACAACCTACTCCTGTGGTAGCAATGGGGCCTGAATTGGCTACTGATGCTAAACCTCGTACTATAGGAGAGCAGTTCCAAACCCAGCAAAATCCACAATCGAATATTCATGAAAGTCTGAACGGGAATGGAAGCAGAAAGATTAAGCTGAATGAGATTCCCATTCACAAGCAGTATCAATACGTTCAAAAAGTGTTTGAAGGCAACAATGTCAGATTTAGAATTATTGTCGACAAAATCAATAACGCTGGAGACAAACTGGAAGTTGAAGATATTCTCAAAAAGTTTGTCCTGAATAATGACACTGTAGACCAGAATGACGGAGTGGTTAAGGAGTTCCTTACCCTACTCAGAAATAGATTCTAGAATTATTTGGATGCATGAGTAAGAGGAAGTACACTAAGTGGGGCTTCCTCTTTTTTTATGTCCACTTTTTTCCTGGAGGTTATAACTTCGTTCCTAGTACTGATGCTCTATAGGAGTAGAAATTGATCATGATACTTAGCAGGATGGTGAAGTTAAGTAGGGATGATCCGCCATAACTAAAGAAGGGCAAAGGAATACCAATCACGGGGACCAGCCCCATAGTCATTCCAATATTTACCACTACATGAAAGAAAATAATGGCGAGCACGGCGTAGCCATAGTATAAGGAGAAAGAGGTCTTGGAATTTTCTGCCAAATGCTTGAGTCGCCAGATCAGGAAGAAAAATAATAAGATGACCATGCTGCTTCCCAGCCAGCCATACTCCTCCCCTACCGTACAGAAAATGAAGTCGGTTTCCTGTTTAGGTACAAATCTATACTTGGTATAATTCCCATTTAAGTAACCCTTCCCCTGCAGACCTCCCGAACTGATGGCTATCTGAGATTGGATTACATTATACCCCTTGCCTAATGGGTCCTGCTGAGGGTCAAAGAGCACCATAATACGGTTTTGCTGATGCTCTGGGAGCTTCTTCACTATGCTATTGGTACTGATGGACAATAGGACAAAGAAGGCAGTTATCGCCAGATGTAAAATGAGCACCTTACTCCAATTTCGCTTATTGCTAAAGAAAGCGAAGGAGACTAGCATGATCCCTACTATTCCTCCGATTACATACCAGGGCTGACCAAACCATAAGGTAAGTATAGCTACTGCCCCCGTAAGCATCAG
Organism: Bacteroidota bacterium; assembly: GCA_039184535.1. GTDB lineage: Bacteria > Bacteroidota > Bacteroidia > J057 > J057 > JBCBKZ01. Next base: position 2,054 of record JBCDBC010000227.1, read on the forward strand.
GCCTAATGGTATGAGAGAAGTCATCCCTTTTCTAAAGAGGACTATCAGAAAGCTCCCAAACACAAGAGCAGAACCCGTGTCATTCTGAAGTATGATAATGATAGCTGGTGTGAGAATGATCAATAAGGCGGTAAGGAAGTGCCTCCCTGTGCTCATGGACACATTCTGGCGGGAAAGATATTTTGCCAGAGCTAAGGCCGTAGCAGTTTTTGCAAATTCAGAAGGCTGGAAAGGCTGGCCAGAAATTACTATCCAGCTCCTGGCACCATTTATCTCTTTCCCTATAAAGATGACCACTATAAGGAGGAGTATACTAAGTGCATATGCCCCCCAACTGATAGCTTCTATAAACCTGTAATCCAGCGCAATAATGCCTATCCCTAAGACCAATGAAATACCTATCCACAAAATCTGTTTTCCATGAATATAGCTCAGATTAAAGAGCTCATCCTGCCCATTAGCAGAAGAGACTGCATAAATAGTCATCCAGCCAAGAAGCACTAGCCCGAAGTATAGAGCCAGTGTGATCATATCTAAGTCAAAGCTCTTCCTGTTCATCTTAGAAAATTGGCGTTCATGATCCGGTTATACTCAAACTGCTTGGTAATGATCTCCCCCTTGAGATACTTCTCTATCATCAAGCTGGCCGCCGGAGCTGCCCAGCTTCCCCCTCCCCCTGCATTCTCAATGATGACAGCTACAGCTATCTTGGGATTTTCCTTGGGGGCATAGCCTACAAAGACTGCATGGTTCTCTCCATGCGGATTTTGTACGGTTCCGGTCTTCCCACATACAGTGATGTCCGGAATAAAAGCTCTCCTTGCCGTTCCATACTTCACCACTAATTCCATAGCATCTCCTACAGTCTCATAGTGCTTTCTGTCAATAGAGGTTTCATTGTCAGGAAAACTGAATTTCTCCCAAAGTTCCTTTTTATTCTTAGGTCCCTGGTTTTTGACAGCTTTTACAAAATGTGGGGTAATGTATTTTCCTTTATTGGCTATAATGGCCGCCATATTAGCCATCTGAATAGGGGTCATTTGTATTTCTCCCTGCCCAATGGAATTACTGATGATGGTCATAGCATTCCATCGGTTTTTACCGTACCACCTTCTTTCATTGTCATAAAACTCAGCAGATGGTAGTAAGCCTTCTTTCTCATAAGGAAGATCTGTATCTAATTTTCTCCCTATTCCCATTTCCAGCATATACTTCTCCCACTGACCATATCCATCATAGATCCCTTTAAACTTCTCATGGTTGAGGAAATCCACATAAGTAGCTGCAAAAAACGAATTACAGGAAACGGTGATGGCAGTCCTAAGTGATAATGGTGTGGCGTGAAGGCGGCAACCTGGTTTCCCCCCATTTCTCCAGAATCCTCCTCCACAATGGTAAAAAGACTCCTCTGTAATCACGCCTTCATTGAGAGCAGCTAAGGCTACAGGAAGCTTGAAAATGGATCCTGGAGGGTACGCAGCCTGAAGAGGCCTAATGAACAGAGGATTCAAGGTATCTCTGGTCAGGGTTCTCCAGTTTTTCCGAGACTCCCTACCCGTAAGCATATTGGGGTCATAATAGGGGGCACTCACAAAGGCCAGGATTTCTCCAGTAGAGGGCTCTATGGCTACCACACTTCCTTTCTTATTATGGAAAAGAGATTCACCAAACTCCTGAAGCTCCGTGTCTATTCCTAGCATCAAATCCGCCCCCTGCTCTGCCTTTATATCAAACTTTCCTTCCAGATAGCTTCCTACAATTCTATTATAAACATCTTTTAGAACTACTCTTTCTCCCTTCTGCCCTCTTAATATCTTATCATAGCTCCTTTCTATCCCCGTCTTCCCTATCAGATCTCCTAATGCATACTTGGCTTCTTCAGAAAGGATATCAGAAGAGTCTACCTCACTGATGTACCCCAGAAAATTAGCCCCCACGGGATACTGATAGTACCGCTTATTCGTAGTGGTGAAACTTACCCCACTAAAATTCCACATGCTTTCCTGTAGAGGGCCGTAGTTTTCAGGTTCTATATACTGGGAGAGGATAGATTCTTTATAGGGAGAATAGGCTTCTGCTTTCCTGATAGCAAAGTCTATTTCTTCTTTACTCATTTCTAGGTACTTGGTCAGCACGCTGGTATCCGGAATCTCTAATTCCCTGGGAGTGATTCTTATTTCAAAAACAGGGCTATTACTGACATAAATCCTGTTTTTACGATCGTAAATATTTCCCCTGGGAGGGATGATGGGCTTACGCTTGATCACATTACGCTCAGCCCTGCCCTGATATTTACTGCTCAAGATCTGAAGAGAAAATAGCCTTCCCATGAATATCATGAAAATGAATCCCGTAAAAACCACTATGATGTTTCCTCTTCTTCTAAATAGATCCACTACTAGTCAATTTTTATAGAAAATAACGGCTATCGCAAAAGAAATCAAGAAAGTATAAACTGTACTGAGAAGAATTTTAACCAGGGTATAAAAAAAGTGGGTAAAGCTGAAAACTTCCAGGAAATAATATACCAAATGATGCAGAAAAATCAGGGGTAAAATATATAATGCCATCCCTAAAAAGCTCTGGTTCCTGAAATTAGCTTCGCCTACGCCTCTATATCCTCCTGAACTCGTAATCTGGAAAACCCTATGCCTTAACCCCACTACTAATAACAAGGTAAATGCATATAGCCCTATTACACTCCCATCAGAAAGTAGGTCCAGAGAAAGTCCTGCAAAAAATGCTACAAAAAACTCCAGAATACGGGACATGTCTAGCGGCAGAAAAATCACAAAGAGGACAAAAACATGAGGGGTAGCTATCTTAAATAGAATAATATGATTGAAGAATAGTACCTGAAACAACAGATACATGATGAATGCAAGCCCATATGTGATGATTCTACCCATACATGTCTCTTACCTATTCTTCTGGCAATCCTGCTGTCAAACTGTCTAATTCAGTTCTATGATAGGCAGGAACCAGATACAGGTCACCCAAATTGAAAAAATCAGTAGCCAGCTCCAGTTCAGCAAAGTAAGTTCCTGTTTCAGCATTCTCTTCCATGCTGATGATAGTCCCAATCTTATATCCTTTAGGAAAAACTGTATTATAACCGGAAGTGTAAACTACCTGTCCTTTCTTAAGAGGAGCATCTTTAGGAATCAGGCTTAGGTAGGCCTTTCCAGCTCTTTCACTCCCCCACTCATATAATCCTAAATTTCCCACTCCGTCTGCCAATGCGCTTAGCTTAAAGCTCACATTCATGGCACTAAGGGCTATGGAATAATGCTCAGTCACCTTTATGACCTTACCAGCTATTCCCTGGGTGGAAATAACACCCATGTCTGCCGTAACTCCATGGACCTTCCCTTTATCCAGTACAATGTAGTTATAAGCCTTATGGGTAGTATTCCGAATGGCTCTGCAGGGTAGGAAGCGGAATTTCTCATAAGACATGAGAGAATCAACTATGGTAGGAGAAATACTATCCCTACGAATAACACCTTCATAGGATTTTAATTTGCCATTTACATCCTGGATATCTTCTTCCAGTTCGGCAATTTTCCGCCTTAGTTCGTTATTTCTCTCTTTAAGGGTGAAGTATCCTTTAACGCCCTCACGCATCTCATACATATTCCCCGATAGCTCCAAGGCTACATCTCCCAAGATATGCCTTTGTCTATCATTATTGCTAATGATTAGACTTAGTGCAAGACCTTCTAGAATAAGGAAAATGATGATATTCCTATTGGTGGAGAAGAAACTTAGAAGCCTATACATCCGTTAGCGTGCTTATCTGAAGAGCAGCCCTATGGCTGCTAGCTCATAAGATACTTATATTCATTGATATACTTCAAGGAAATCCCTGTACCTCTCACTACTGCTCTAAGTGGATCCTCAGCCAGGTGAATAGGTAATTTGGTCTTTTCCGCAAGGCGTATATCCAGTCCTCTTAGTGCTGCTCCCCCACCTGTGAGGTGAATTCCTCTTTCGTAAATATCAGCAGATAACTCAGGAGGCGTACTTTCTAGTGCTTTCAGGATAGCGTCTTCTATCTTGGTGATAGATTTATTCAAAGCGTGAGAAACTTCTCTAAAGGTAACCTGAATGGTCTTAGGGATGCCTGTCATCAGGTCTTTTCCCCTAATTTCAATAGGCTCTGGCGGACTCTCCAGTTCAGGAAGTGCCGCTCCCACTTCTATCTTGATCTTTTCTGCACTCCTCTCTCCTATCAGCATATTATGCTGCTTTCGCATATAGTCCAGAATATCATCATTAAACTCATCTCCGGCTATTCTAATACTCTGATCCGTGACTATCCCAGAAAGGGCTATTACCGCAATTTCTGTGGTACCCCCTCCAATATCTACAATCATATGCCCGGTAGGCTCTTTTACGTTCAATCCTATCCCTATAGCCGCCGCCATGGGCTCTGCTATGAGATAAACTTCCTTGGCCCCTGCCTGCTCAGCTGAGTCTTTTACAGCCCGCTTTTCTACTTCCGTAATACCTGAAGGAATACAGATTACCATTCTGTAGCTAGTAGAGAAAAATCTTTTACGGTTATTGATCATTTTGATCATCCCGCGTATCATATGCTCCGCTACGGTAAAGTCAGCTATTACGCCGTCTCTAAGAGGTCTGATGGTTTTGTATTTCTCATGGGTCTTCTCATGCATCTGCTGCGCCTCGCTCCCAATCGCAATAACCTTACCCGTCATCCTGTCTACAGCCACAATAGATGGCTGATCTACCACTACCTCATCATTATACATGATCAGTGTATTGGCAGTTCCTAAATCTATCGCAATATCAGTTGTTAAAAAATCGAATAAACCCATGTATTTTATCCCCTAATCGGATTATGAAATGTTACAACAGTAATCTTTTTGCAAGCAAAAAGACAAAAAATTTACGCGAACTCGTCCACTGGAAAACAGGCTTTGGGCAGATCAGACACACGAGCGCATGTATTAGTGCTTAAAGTGCCTTAAACCAGTGAAAATTAAAC
>JBCDBC010000228.1:0-7066 GCA_039184535.1 Bacteroidota bacterium
CATGTCCAAAATGAAGAGGGTCATTTGTCTATAGGGTAAACTCACTTAATTACAACAAATGAAAAAATTCTTATTACTACTGCACGACAAGGTAGAACAGCTAGAACAACTATCTCCGAAGGATATGGAAAACCTGGTCCAGGAACACATGGCATGGGCAGGCAAGCTTGCACAAGCTGGACATCTGATAGAAGGAGAAGGCCTGGATGAAAAAAGCATTACCATTAGCGGGAAGGAAAGCATAGTAAAGGATGGCACCTTCCTGGAAGCCAAGGAGATCATAGGTGGATTCTACTACCTACAAGCAAATACCCTGGAGGAGGTTATAGAGCTAGCCAAAGGTTGTCCCTGTCATTTATGGGGAGGTACCACAGAAATACGTCCTATCATGAACTATGAAGAATGATTCACTAGAAAATACCTTATCAGCAAATTTCAGGGTCTATCATGGGAAGCTGTTTTCAGCTTTGCTGGATCGCTTTGGGACGGCCTATATAGAGGAGGTGGAGGATGCCCTCCAGAATGCCTTTCTGAAAGCGGTAAAAAGCTGGAAACCTGACAGAGTTCCCCAAAATCCTGAAGGTTGGTTGTATACAGTAGCAAAAAATGATCTGCTAAACGAGATTAAAAAAATGAAACGACAGCCTTTAGAGGGAGCTACTTCTGATCGGTATGATTCAGCTCCGCTAGAAGATTTGCGACTCAAGACCCTTTTGTTCTTAGCCATGAATGAGGAACTCTCTTATTCTGCGAAGGTCTTATTCATTCTCAAAAATGTCTTTGGCCTGCACGTGAGAGAAATAAGCGAGTCTACCCTATTGTCGGAAGAAGCTATTTACAAGCAGGTAAGCAGAGCCAGAAAGAAGCTCTTAGGGACTTCTTCAGTTGACCTCTTTGATACCACCTTTGAAAGAGCACAAGGACATGACTTATCCTTGGTAGAAGAAACCCTGCATGCAGTGTTTACCATAGGCTTTGACTCCTTTGATGAGAAAGTGGTTTCCATTATGAATGAGGATTTATGTGTGGAGGCCCTAGCCCTGACGAGATTGCTGCATGAGACATTCCAACAAATCTCTACGAGTAATCTTCTGGCAGCCATCTGCTTTCACCTGGCCAGAATACCCGCCAAGATTGATCAGGGAGAATTAGTCCCTCTTCAATTGCAGGATAAAAAGAAGTGGAATCAGGAGCTTATAGCTTTAGGCTTTCACTTTCTCACTCAGCCTTCAGAATATGATCCCTTTTATCTTGAGGCCTTGATCACGAGTAAGCATATGATCACAGATAGCTTTGATCAGGCTCACTGGGAGGGCATCATAGGATTATACCAGGGATGGCTTACCCATCTGGATTCTCCCTTGATCAAGCTGAACCTAAGCTACTGTCTGAATCAGGCTGGAAGGGGAGAAGAGGCCATGGAGTTATTAGATGAACTGGAGGAAAAGCTTCCTGAAGGACACTTTTACCTCTCACTGGTCAGGGCAGAGATTGTGAAATCTATTACCTCCTCAACATCTGGAAAAATTCTCCAGGGACTACTGGAGAACATCAATCAGCAAGCCAGAAAAGAATTCTTACTTAAAAAAATTAATCAGCACAGCTAATCATGAAAAATATACTTATACCCTTCGCATTTCTTCTTTCCATGGTATCCTGCGTTCAGTCAGAAGTGGAAGAAAATATAAAAACTGAGAAGATCGATCATCAAGCATTTGTCAAGGACTACTTCCAGCATTTCAACAATCACGACTGGGAGGCCATGGCAGCTATGCATAAGGAAAAGACTCAGCTTAAAGATCCTTCCTTTGGGACGGAACTAGTCTGGAGAACACGTGAAGAGATTGTAGCTAAATACACGGAGTTAAGCCAGATATTTCCTGACCTTCGAGACTCAGTGGTAGCAGTGTATCCTTCTGAAGCAAATCATATAATTGTAGAGTTTGTGTCTACAGGTTCCTCACCAGATGGGTTCGAATTTTTCCTTCCTATCTGTACCATTATGACCCTTGAGGATGGACTTGTTAGCAAGGACTTCACCTACTATGATAACTTTGAGGAGTAGGACTGCTTCCAAGAATAGTGTACTGGATGAAGCTCTGGTACATGCTCTTGGATCATTTTTCTGAACAAGTAGGAGCTTGTTCAGCACGCATTTGAGTATTGGTAAGCTCCAGCTTTCCAACCGGATGATTGCGGACTCCAGTCCGCAGTATATTTCTCATTCAATGGACCAAGCTGCAAGGAGAGGAGGAGAAAAAATATCCTGTAATTAAGTGCTGATTACTAACTACTTAGGTGGATTATAAAGAATAAATAGAATGAAGACTTTAATTTGTATGATATATCAAATATATTTGTATCATATAAATTGAAAAATGAGACTTCAACTTCCTCAACAGACCTTATTCTATCAGCTTGAAAAAGCCATGAAGCGGTACCGTAAACTGGCCCAGGCTACCATTGATGGGTCTGGTTATGACATCAGCATTAACCAGATGATTCTCCTTATGAACCTGAAGGATAATCCTACGGCCACTCAGGTAGAGCTGGCAGAACTGATATTCAAGGATTTTGCCTCAGTGGCCCGTATGGTAGATATTTTAGTGAAGAAGGGTTTCCTAAGAAGAAAGGAGAGTAAGCAGGATAGGAGAAAAAAAGAACTAATCCTGACTCCAAAGGGAAATCAAGTCCTGGAAGGGATTACTCCTCTGGTAGGAGAGTATCGCTCTATGGCCCTAAAGGGGTTTGAGAAAGAAGAAATCCAAAAGATGTCTGCTTTTCTGGACAAGCTCATAAAGAATTGTGAAGAACAAGTATTAGCAGCCCCACCTATTCCTTAATGTTTATTACCAACCTACAAAAACTTAGAACAATGAAATCAAATCAATGGCTACTGATTTTATCTATGATCCTATACTTCCTGATCCCTCAGAGTGGATTTGCACAGGAGCGTTTGTTAAGCGTAACAGAGCAGGAAAACCTCATTCAGAAAATAGCGACTGAACTTAAAGATAGGTACGTATTTCTGGAAGTGGCTGAGAAAACGGCAGCGCATCTGGAAAGCCTGGAGGTAAAAGGAGAAAGTGATGTAGCAGGCTTCATGAAGAGAGTAAATGAAGAAATTTATCGGCTGACTAAGGATAAACATATCAGTGTAAGCCTGAAAGAGAAACAGCCGGAAGGAACTGTAAGTGATCCATTAGCGCAATGGATGGCTAGCAGGTTAGAGGAAAGGACCTTCTTCAGAAGGTACAATGCTAACTTTAAATCAGTCAGTAAGCTGGAAGGAAACATTGGCTATCTGGACCTGAGAGGGTTTTATGGGCTGGATTTCGGGAGAGAATTTGCTGACGGAGCCATGGGGATGTTAGCTACTTCAGATGCTATCATCATAGACTTACGAAATAACTCAGGTGGGAGAGGGGATATGGTGGACTACCTCCTCAGTTATTTCTTTGAAGAAACCATCATCACGGGTAAGTCCCGCAAGAGGAGGGGAGATAGTTTTGTAGACAGAACACACAAAACCCCCAAAAGAACTTCTGGTCGCATCATTGGAGACACACCTCTTTTCATTTTGACCAGTGCTACAACCTTTTCTGCTGCTGAGGCTTTTTCTTACCCCCTGAAGGTGTATAAGCGGGCTACCTTCGTAGGAGAAACAACCAAGGGAGGCGCTAATGCAGGAGATCTGATCTCATTAGATGAGGACCTGCAAATCTTTATTCCTGATGTAGCAGGTTTACCGCATCCAGTTTCGGGAGAAATTTTTGAAGGGATTGGGATACTGCCAGACGTAGAGGTAGAGAGTGAGAAAGCCTTGGAGGTGGCTATGGAGAAAGCTAAAGAAGCTGCTAAGGAGTATCGCACACGTATGGATGCACAGGCCCGTGAAATGCTTCTGGCCTTAAATAAGACCGTGGAAGCCTATGATGGGAAAGATGAGCATGTCATTGTGGAGGCTTATCTGGCCTGTAGGGCGCATGATTTGATCTTTGAAGAATGGGAGTTGAATTCTCTTGGATATCAACTTCTGGGAGGAGATAATCTGCCTACTGCCTTAGCCGTCTTCAAAACCAACACAGTTCTATACCCACACTCAGCTAACACCTTTGATAGCTATGCAGAAGCTTTGTTAAAGAATGGAAATGTGGAGAAAGCTATTGCCAGCTATGAGCAAGCCATTGCCAAGGCTAAGCTGAATGAAGATGGGAGTTTAGCCATGTTTGAAGCTAATTTGGCAAAGGCCAAAGAGCTATTAAGTAAGCACCCCTAGGATATCTATGCTCGTCCTAAGGAAATCTTCTTGGGAATCTGGAGAATTACTGGCAACTTTTGACCCTTTATCCTCACGGAGAATAAAGTTGCACCCCTGTAGATGAGCAAGAATGACCTTACCACGGGTAGTATCCCTGGAAACCTGATTCGGCTCACCCTGCCTATGATGCTTGGCATCATGAGTATGGTGGCCTTCAATCTGATAGACACCTATTTTGTGGGGAAGCTTGGGAAAACGGAACTGGCTGCCTTGAGCTTCACTTTCCCTATCATCATGATTGTGTTTAGCATCGTCCAGGGACTCGGTATGGGTGCTACAGCCCTTATCGCTAAATCCATTGGAAAGGGGGATCAACAAAAGGCTGCTCGGGAAACTACAGATAGTATAGCACTTACCTTATTGCTAACCGGGGTTTTTGTGATCATCGGTTCTTTGTCCATCGATTCAGTTCTGAGTTTATTAGGGGCAAATGGAGAAACAGCGGCTTTGTCTAAGGAGTACATGCAAATCTGGTTCTTCGCTCTCTTCTTTGTCTCAGTTCCATTTGTAGGTAATAGTGCTATTAGGGCCACGGGAGATGCCAAGACGCCTACCTACATTATGCTATTTGCTGTATGTGTGAATGCCATTCTGGACCCCATTCTCATCTTCGGGTATTTGGGGTTCCCGGCCTTAGGCCTCAAAGGAGCTGCTATAGCCACAGCCATTTCCAGAGCTTTGACCATGGTACTTTCCTTATACATTCTGATCAGGAGAGACAAGCTGATAACCTTCGACATTCCTTCCAGGAAAGTACTTACGGGTTGTTGGAAAAGCATTCTTTACATTGCCTTGCCCTCAGGACTTGGAAGACTGGTAGTACCTATTTCTACAGGTGTTATTACTGCCTTACTGGCCGGTTATGGAGAATTTGCCGTTGCTGCTTATGGAGTGGGCAGTCGAATAGAATTTCTGGCTAACAGCATCATTTTCGCCTTGGCAGGTTCTATCGGTCCCTTCGTAGGACAGAACCTGGGAAAAGGAAGGATAGACAGAATTCAGGAATGCCTCAGAATAAGCGGTGGATTTGCATTGGTATGGGGGGTGATTGCCTGGGGACTATTGGCCCTTTTCTCACACCCTCTTGCTCTCGTCTTTAATAGCCAGCAAGAAGTGATCGATACCGTCCAACTCTTTTTGTGGATAGTGCCTGCAGGATTTGGCCTGCAAGGAATCTTATCCATCATCAATAGTCATCTTAATACCATTAACAAACCTCTTCAGGCATCTTCAGTCATCGTGGTTCAGATGTTGGTTCTCGGGCTACCGGCTATCTTTCTAGGGAGAGAGTTAGGAGGGGTAAAAGGAATTTTCATAGGTATAGCTGCTACTTATGCCATAGGAGGGCTATTATCACTGCTTGTTAACAGAGTGGTAATGAACCGATTTATCAAAGAGGCTGCAGCTGCTTAATTACTGAACCCTTCCGTGTTCTCGCGAAAAGCCACTACCAGATAAGGTTTGTTTGCTAGCTTCTCCGCTTTAACCAGGCTACATTTTCTACATGGGCTGTTTGCGGGAACATGTCTACAGGTTGGATAGCGAGCACTTCATACTGTTCATCCATGAGGGCTACATCTCTAGCCTGGGTAGAAGGTTTGCAGCTTACGTAAATCACATATTCAGGAGATAGTTCCAGTATTTTCTCCACTACCTTGGGATCCATTCCAGCTCTTGGAGGGTCTGAAATGATGACGTCTGGTTTACCGTGGGTGTGGATGAAATCTTCATTCAGTACCTTTTTCATGTCTCCAGCATGGAAACTCAAGTGGTCCAGCTTATTCAGGGCAGAATTAGCATAGGCATCAGTAACGGCAGACTCCACATACTCTATCCCAGCTATAGATTCCGCTAACTCGGAAACATAAATGCCAATACTTCCTGTCCCGGTATAAAGATCATACACCACGCCGTGCTTTTCTTTTCCTGCTGGTAGGGATGCCAACAGAAACTCTTTTACTGTAGCATACAGATTTTCTGCCTGGAAGGGATTGGTTTGAAAGAAGGAGGTGGGACTGATGTTAAAGAGGTAATTATCCAACTTCTCCGTTACATACTCTTTCCCTTTCCAAACGTGAAAAGGTAAATCACTGTAAGAGCTGTTTAGCTTTTCATTTACTATCCAGATGAAATGATTGATCTGCGGGAACTCAGTTTCCAATCTGGAGAAAATGGCATCTAACCATTCTCGCTTGTCCTCAGAAACGATGAGGGTAAGCATGAGTTCCTGTTCATATTCTGCTGTACGGAACACCAGGCTTCGTAAAAAGCCAGTATGCTCCCTAATATCATAAAAGGGAATATTGAGTTCTCTGGCTATTTCACGGGTTCTGTTTCGAATGATATTGATAATGTCCCGCTGGAGGTGGCAGCTATCTATGTCTATGATTTTATCGAAAATTCTTGCCGTGTGATAACCCAATACCCTTTGGTCTATGATTTCTTCAGAATCTATCTGTTCCTTAGTGAGCCAGGCTTTAGAGCTGAAGGTGAATTCTAACTTGTTGCGGTAGTAGTAGGTAGGTTCTGCGCCCAGGATGGGCTTTTTATCGGCTATTTCTACTTTCCCTATTCTTTGGAAAGCATCATATACCTGTTTCTGCTTCCACCTTAGCTGGGCCTGGTAGTCCATCATTTGCCACTTACAGCCTCCGCACAGTCCGAAATGTTGGCAAATGGGATCTATTCTGTCTTCAGAGGGATGTTCTACCTCCAGGATTTTGCCTATCAGGGCTTTCTTTTTTC
>JBCDBC010000229.1:0-7061 GCA_039184535.1 Bacteroidota bacterium
GATATTCAAAAAACCTACAGCTTGTTTCTAGAATTTCCTTATTAAAGGAGTTAAACATCATGATGGAGGATTGGCGTACAATTTGAAGCTCATTTATCAACTGCTCAATTGGTAGTTCATTCGCATTTGAATTAACACCCATGATTTCCTGATCATGTGCCACTGGGATACTTCCTTCTCCACGAGCAAAAATAATCGCCCTAAAACACCATATTCTCTCCCAATCAATGAGATGCTGTATTATTTTGTGAATGGTCCATTTACCCTCGGCATAAGTCTTCAATCCAATCCTCTTGAACTGATCAATATCAATGTCATCAATTCCTTTCAAACTAAACTCTAGGGCTTTTTTGAGTTCATTTCCCTCATTCAGCTGATAAACATATTCTAAAAAGGCTGGATTCTCTTTGATCTCAGATTTGTCCATGAGCAGCGAGCTTAATATCTGGCAGTTAAGAAAGATAAACCGAATGGGTTCGTTCTTTAAAGGGTCTCTAACCGGATTCGAACCGGTGACCTTCGGCACCACAAACCGCCGCTCTCACCTACTGAGCTATAGAGACCATATGATGGAAAGGAAAAGCGATCCTTTGTCAGACAAAGGATCGCTTTCTGTCAATTCCTTCTATATACTAATTACCTAATTAAGGTAATAGTCCCAGATCTTCTTACGCGCGTACCATCCTCCCCTACTCCATCTACTACAAATACGTAAACTCCTTCTGGTGCTGATCTTCCTTGGAAGTTCCCATCCCAACCCTGCGTAATATCAAAGGTCTGATAGAGTAATCTGCCCCATCTATTGTAGACAGACAGAGTCCCTGACTCCAAATTAGGTGCAGCCATAGTAAAGAAGTCGTTTCTTCCATCTCCATTAGGAGAAAATGCGTTAGGGACAAACAAGCTAGGGCCAAAGATGATACAGGTCTCATTAGAGACTGACACTGATTCATTCCCTCCAGCCTCTCTTGCTACTATTCTGTAGCAGTACATAGCCTGGTCCAGCTCTGACCTATTATCTACATACTCCGTTACATTTCCTGGTAATATATCCACCAGCTCAAAGGCTCCGGAAGATTCATCAAATACTTCTAGGGTATACGTCAGTACACCTCCCGGCCACTGCTCGTATGGACTCCAACTTAGTTCTGGATCTGCGCTTGTGGAAGGTAAATTGGCCTCCAGTAAAATGGAACGACCATATAAACCGGCCAAAGTCTGATCTCCACACTCATCCTGAGCAAAGACTCTATAGTAGTAGGAGGTCTCGTCTACATTTACCTCCTGATCAGTGAAGCTGAGGGTAGTGATAGGGATGGTAAAGAGAGAATCATAGGAGAAACCTGTAGTGGATCTTTCCACATAAAAGGAGAGTGGCAAATATCCGTTATAAGGCTCCCACGAGATTCTAATTGAAGAATCCTGTACGACTGAGACCACACTAACATCTACTGACTCTGTGGGCGCAGGATGAATAGGTATACCTTCAGAAATATTACTAAAGGAGCTCTCAGCATTTCCCCCTTGTTCACGTGCCAATACTCTATAAATAATGGGCTCTCTACAGAATGTATTCGTGTCTGTAAAGGTAGTTACATTGGCAGGGAAGATCCCTAAGCTTACAGCTGTCAACTGGTTATAGCCTGAAACCCTAAATAGCTCATATTCCTCCACAGGCCATCCTATATATTGCGTCCAGTCTACCGTGATCTCATCTATCCCAGCTGTAGTCGTAGTAAGAATGGTACAATGCTCAGGCGCTGTAGCCAGGTCTGAGAAGACATCACAGGAGTTCTTCACAAGTACCTTATAACAGTACACCTGATTTCGAACATCCAGTCCTCCTGATTGGTCTGAGAATAAGGTACTATTCTGTTCTGTGATAATCCCTACTTCCTGGAAGGCACCTCCAGCAACAGCCCTATAAACACCATATTCTACAAAGTCCATATCTGGATATGCTTCAAAGTTGACCAGAATACTGGAATCACTTTCTACACTAACGCTCAAAATGTCCATGGCATCTGGCACACTCTGCTGCAGGATAAAGACAGGTTCTATTTGAGAAGTATCCTCACAGCCGAGGATATCCGTAATAATGACTGTTACTTCAAAATTACCAGACTGTGTAAACTGGTAAGCCAAACTATCCACTGAGGCAGAAGTAACCACACAATCAGTCGCCCCTGTAGCCCCGTCTCTTACACAGAAGGTATACCTGGATATAGTGGTATCTGATTGTACACCTACAGCAAAGAAGGTAATGCTAGAAGGATTACATCCCTGGTTAGAGCTTACTGCCAGACTTACCTCTGGTCTGGTTAGCTGTATGTAGTTTGTACGGGTAAGTGTATCCGTACAACCCAGATCATCTACTATCACCAAACTTACTGTGTACACTCCGTCTTGCTGATAAACATGGGTAGGATTAGCATCATTAGAGAAATTCCCATCTCCAAAGTCCCAGGTATAACCTACGACTGGTCGACCGATGCTCTGGTCTGAGAATGTGGTTGTAAAGGGTGCACACCCAAATCTGCTGGAAGCAGTAAAGTCTGCCGTTCCTCCATCTGACACTGTTACATTATGCTCTACACTATCCACACATCCGAAGATATCTGTGGCTACCAACTTCACCGTATAGGTCCCTACATTCTCAAAGGTGTAGAAGGGATTATCCAGCGTATCTGTATCCCCTGTCCCAAAGTCCCACTGCCAACTGGCAAAGATGCTATCGCCCCTGGAGAAGTCTCTAAACGGGACTGTAAAAGGTGCACATCCTAATGTATCTATAGGTAAGAATTCAGCAGTAGGCTGATTTCTTACGTTTATGCTTTCGTTCAATTCTAGCTGAACTGGGCATCCTGTCTCGTCTGTCAGGATAACGGCCGGGATGAAAGTACCTGCCCCTGTAAAGACATACTTAAAGACGGTAGTATCCAATACCCCTATCTGGCAATCAGCAGAGTCTGAAAGAAGGACTCCATCTCTGAAGTCAGCTGTGATTTCACATGCCCTGTCAGTTATGGCAGTCAAAGTAACGGTATCTCCCAAACACACATCTGTTGGTTCTACAAAGAATAGCCCTTGTGGACCTGTAAGGTTGATGTAATCTTCTTCCAGTACTGAGGCCACACAGCCATCTTCATGAATAACCGTAAGACTTACATCATATAATCCCGCTTGCAAGTATGAGTGTGCAGGGTTCTGAAGAGAACTGGTAATTCCGTCTCCAAAATCCCAAATATATTGTCCAATGGTCCCCACTGAGGCATCTGTGAACTGAGTAACCAATGGAGGACAGAAATCTGACCTAGGCGTACCACTAAAACCAGCTGAAAAAGTTTCTACCTCCACGAAGTTAACCTTAGTAATACTATCCACGCAGCCATTCACATCTGTCAGGGTAAGCTTCACTGTGTATACACCCGGATCAGCATATGCCTGGATCGGATTTTCCAATGTACTGGTATTCCCATCTCCGAAATCCCACAGATAGTTCAGGCTATCTCCTGTAGAAAGGCTGGTAAAGTTCAGCGGATTACCCGGACAGGTAAAGCTATCACTCACGGCAAAGTCAGGTACCGGGAAGGTAACATTAACTGCAGCTGTTTGCGTGAGGCTATCTCTACAGCCCTGGTTATCTGTTACGATAAGTGTTACATCATATTCCCCTGCTCCATTAAATAAGTGAGAAGGATTTTGGGCTGTAGAAGTATTAGCAGCTCCTGATCCAGGATCTCCAAAGTCCCATTCCCAGGTAGTGATTGCGTCTGTTCTATACTGAGCAGAAGCATCTGTAAAGTTTACATTTAAGGGTGGACAGCCTGATAGAGGATCTGCCGTATAGTTTGCCACTGGACCCGTTACCTCTATATAATCCGGTTGGGTAAAGGTACTGGGGCAGCCAAAATTATCTATTACAGTCAAGGTAACTGAAATAAAGCCCGTATCTGTGAAGGTGATGACAGGATTCTCCGCTGCCGATGTTTGTCCATCACTAAATTCCCAGAAGTAACCCGCTGCATTGGTACTGTTATTTATCCAGGTTGGCGTAAAGGGCCTACAACCTTGCTGATCTACCGCTGCAAAACTAGCCACAGGACTACCAGATCCTATCACATTAGATAATGTATCCGCACAGCCAGTGGTAAAGTTCTCCACTATGAGGGAGAGAACATACAATCCTGGAGTAGTTACATTTATGGGCCCCGGTAGTGAGTCTGTGGAGATTAAGCCGGCAGGGTCAAAGGGATTTGCTGCATCCGTGGTAAAGAACCATTGCCAGCTGTCTACAGGACCTATGGAGTTATTGGTGATATTTAGGGTAGCAGGCAAGGTACAGAGGGCCGAATCACTCAAGGTGAAATCTGCTTTAGGTGGATTTACCAATACCATACTATCCTGTACAAGCGTATCCCTACATCCATTATGGTTGATGATAAGGGCTACGTTAAAATAGCCAGTGGTATCAGAATAAGTATGAGTAGGATTCTGTTCCGTAGACATTTCGTTGAACCCACTATCTGGCTCAAACTCAAAGTCCCACTGATATTCCCAATCTACAGTATCCGGATTAGCCGGTAAGGTAATGGAAAAGTTTACCGGGTCTCTGTTGATACAGACCATATTGGTATCCGCCTCAAACACTATGGGAGGAATTTCTCCTACTTCTATGAAATCATTTCTTGTAAGGGTATCTGCACACCCACTGGCTGTGGTTACTATCAGACTAACATCATTTCTCCCAGTATTACTAAAGGTTACTAGGGAGGAATCTGAAAAAGTAGCTGTAGCCGGGTTTCCATTTTCAAAGGTCCACTCCCAACTTACAATGGGCTCTACATCAGACTCTGACTGATCTCTGATAGTTACTTCTAAAGGTGCACAACCATCCGTTATATCTGAATCAAAGCTAGCCACCGGAGGTCTTATCCGGATGGAATCCAAACATATACTTGCAGGACATCCCTGTAAGTTTGTCAGCGTCAGGCAAGCTTCAAACACCCCATCCTGTCCATATACATGGGTAGGGTTCTGTGCAGTTGAAGTATTCCCATCTCCAAAATCCCAGTTGTAGGTAGCTCCTGCAATAGGCTGAACCGAGAATACAAAAGGATTATTGATATCGCAGGAGAGATTGTTGTCTACAGAAGCTACAACTGTAGGAGTAGTTCTGACCGTAATAAGGTTCTGTCTGGAAAGCGTATCTCCACAACCATCGGGATTGGTAACTTGAAGCACTACTGTGTATTCTCCCTCTACGGAATAAGTATGTGTAGGATTCTGCTCATTAGAAGTATTTCCATCACCAAAGTCCCAATTGAACTGGCTGGCACCTCCCAGAGATTCATCTGTGAAGGTTACAGATTCTCCTAAACATATCTCAGTAGCTGAAGAAGAGAACTCAGCTGTAATGCCGCCTATGGCCACTGCTCCGGTTCTGGTTACAGTATCTCTACATCCTGTAGGAGAGTTGGTATAAAGAGTGATGTCAAACTCTCCTAGCGCATTATAGGTAATAGGAGGTGGATTCTCTCCATTAAAACTGGTAGGGGTTCCGCCAAAGAATACCCAAGTATAATCTATATCTGAGAGACCCTGTGTATTGGTGGTGTTGGTTACCGTTACGGATACCGGAGGCGTACAGGCAAATCCATCATCCACGGTAAAATCTACTATAGGTGCCTCCGTAACGGTGATGAAATCTGGAAACTGCTGAGCCGTTAAACAACCATTCACATTGGTGACGATCATGGTAAGCCCTACTGTACCCGGATTCGGAAAGGTAAAGGAGGGGTTAGCATCATTAGAAAGATCACCAGTAGTAGTATTCCAGACATATTCCGCAATAGCTCCTCCTCCATTTGTATTAGAGGTATCGGTGAAGCTTACTGTGAGTGGGGCACAACCTTCCGTAACAGATGGAACAAAACCAGGCGTGGGATTATTAAAGATCTCTACAAAACAGGTTTTGGTTTCTGTGATATTTCCAGAGGAGAAGGTCACAGTTAGACTCACATCATAACATCCAGGTTGGGAATAAGTATACTGAGGATTTTCTGAGGTAGAAGTGGCACCTGTGGCCTGATCTCCAAAATCCCAAAAATAACTCAGTCCGGGCTCCGAAGTATTGGACTGAAAAGAGACGATTAATGGCGTTCCCCCACACCCATTAGTGGTATCTGCCGAGAAATCTACTGTAGGTTGTGCTACCGCATTCAATCCTAGCAGGACGAATACAAGTAGTAATATGTGTTTACTCAACCTCAAATATTGCATTTGTCTTCAAAGGGTTTACTAAAAGCTGTCCTAAACCAATACTGATACAAATAAGGTACCACTTACCCGAACCACTGGCTGGACATAACTTAGATTGATCTCAATAAGTAAGGTAAACGTGAAGCTATAGACTTTGTTGATTAACTGTTAACTGGAAGTAACCCTAGTAACTAGACGAATAAATAGGAGCAATAATTGTTCTAAGAAGGCCAAATATCCTCTTACATTTCCAGACTTCAAAGGAATTTTTGCTACTTCTCCTAAACTCCTTCAAGGAATGTAATTATTCGGAGAAATAAGACATTCTAATTGGATGATTATATGATCGGAAGAGGCTCTGCAGAGAATTGAAAGATCTTGAGAAGAGACAGTAAAAGGAAGTATAACCACACAGGCATAAGGTCAAACAATGATTTTCTGACATTCCACTTTTGCCCCCAATGTCCCATGATGTGAAAAAAGGTAGTAAAGAGAAGTAAATTGCCACAAAGCTTGATGACAGGATGTATAGATAATACGTCCATGTCTATGTATGCTTGCCAGGAAGATGCAGGCACCATGCGATAATAAGGAGATTCTATGGCCATAAACACCCCAATGGCTAAAACCACTATCCACTGGGTAAGAGAAAAGAAAAGCTTTATGGAATACAGTTCTCTGGAATAATTAAGGCTTCTGGCCCAGATCAATAAAAAGGTACTAGCAGATATGAAACCGAGTAAGAGCCCCCCCAGTAAACTGGTCATTTGAAACAACCACAATGCCAGGGTAAATCCATA
>JBCDBC010000230.1:0-7047 GCA_039184535.1 Bacteroidota bacterium
TGGTCAGGGTAAGTCGGTAGGGTTAAATACCGTTATCACCTCTCTTTTATATAAGAAACATCCTTCAGAAGTGAAGTTTGTGCTCATTGACCCTAAGAAAGTGGAGATGAGCTTATACCATAACATCTCTCATCACTTCCTGGCTACCCTTCCAGATTTGGAAGAGCCTATAGTGACGGATGTGAGGGATGCTGTGCGGGTATTGAAGAGCTTGTGTATAGAGATGGATGAGCGCTATGATAGACTGAAGCAGGCAAGGGTACGTAACCTGAAAGAATACAACCAGAAGTTTGTAGAGCGTAAGCTAAACCCCAAGAAAGGGCATAGGTATATGCCTTACATCATCCTGGTGATAGATGAGTTGGCAGATATGATGATGATAGCCGGGAAGGAAGTAGAAATGCCTATAGCCAGATTGGCTCAGCTTGCCAGGGCGGTAGGGATACACCTGGTAGTAGCTACTCAGCGACCATCTGTGAACATCATCACAGGTATCATCAAAGCAAACTTCCCTGCGAGAATGTCCTACAGAGTAATCTCCAAGGTGGACTCCAGAACCATCCTGGATGCGAATGGTGCTGACCAGTTAATAGGACGGGGCGACTTGCTTTTATCTACCGGAAGTGACCTAATTCGTATACAGAATGCCTTCATAGATACACCTGAAGTAGAAAGAGTTACAGAATTTATTTCCAGCCAAAGAGGCTATCCGCAACCTTACCACCTTCCAGAGACTCCTGTAGAAGGAGATGACTTTGATGATGGAGATGATGATGATTTTGAAAGAGATAAGAACTTTGAGGAGGCTGCAAGGTTAATAGTAAGGTATCAGATAGGGTCTGCTTCTCTTATTCAGCGAAAAATGAAGCTTGGGTATAACCGAGCAGGAAGAATTATAGATCAGCTTGAACGCGCCAATATTGTTGGACCTCACTCTGGGAGTAAAGCCAGAGACGTTCTGATTGCGGATGAAACGGAATTGGAACGAATTTTGGAAAATTATCGATAAAACAAGAGATACTATGAAAAAATACGGAATTGTTCTAAGTCTGGGACTGGTTCTGGGAGCTTTCTTCCAGATGGGGTTTTACTGGCAGGATGGCAGAGCTCAGAAAGTACTGAATGATTTTGAATCCAGATTTGAGTCTATAAAAGATTTGTCTGGGAACTTTACTTATGGGATTAGCAATCCCTCCATGAGCAAAGAGACTATGCGCCAGGGTGTGCAGAAGTCAGGAAACTTCAAGCTGAAGCGTTCCAACAAGTATGTGATTGACCTGGAAGATCAGCAGATCTACTGTAACGGAGATAAGATCTGGATCTACCTGAAGGATGATGCAGAAGTAGTGATCACAGATTACGAACCTGATGAAGGAATGAACATAGAAGAGATATTCTCCCTGTATAAAACCAATGCTTCTTCACGCTATGATGGCGTAGAGAAAGTACATGGTGTAAACTGCGATAAGGTTTATCTGGTATTCAAGGACAATTCTCTGGACTATAATCAGGCTATGCTTTGGATAGGGCAGAAGAGTAAATTGCTGGAAAAAGCAGTTACCATAGACCGCCGTCAGACCAAGACGACCTACGAATTCTCTAACATCAAGTCTAATAACGGATTTGGAGACAATGTATTCCAGTTTGATGTAGCGGCGCATCCTGATGTGGATGTGTATGATGAGACTGAGTAGAGAATAGAAAAAATAGTGATACAATCCCCGGCCCAGGTCGGGGATTTTTTTATGCCCTAAGTCAAGAAATCTGAGATTCTGATTAGAGAATTCGCCCAAAAAAGAGTAATATTGTATGCATGCATACTATTTAGTTGTTTTGCTAATTATTTAATTTACAATAGGACTTAAATCTACTGTAGCAGATGAATTTTGAACTCACAGAAGAACACTTGATGATTCAGCAAATGGCCAAGGATTTTGCTGAGAATGAACTGAAGCCAGGGGTAATCGAAAGAGATAACAAGCAAGAATTCTCCAAAGAGCTTTTAAGCAGAATGGGTGAATTGGGATTCATGGGTATGATGGTCAGCCCTGAGTACGAGGGTGGAGGAATGGACACCATTTCTTACGTGCTGGTCATGGAAGAATTATCCAAGTGGGATGCTTCAGCAGGCGTAATCGTATCTGTGAATAATTCTCTGGTATGTTGGGGACTGGAAGCCTTCGGGAACGAAGAGCAAAAGCGCAAGTACTTACCAGACCTGGCCAGTGGAAGAAAGGTAGGGGCATTCTGCCTATCAGAACCAGAAGCAGGTTCAGACGCTACCAGCCAAAAGACTACGGCTATCGACATGGGGGACCACTACCTCCTCAATGGTACCAAAAACTGGATCACTAATGCTAATATAGCCAGCACTTATCTGGTGATGGCCCAGACAGATGTTGAGAAAGGCCATAAAGGAATCAACTGCCTGATCGTAGAGCGAGACATGGAAGGATTCGAACTGGGGCCTAAGGAAGATAAACTGGGAATCAGAGGGTCAGATACGCATTCTATCAACTTCAATGACATTAAAGTCCCTAAGGAGAATAGAATAGGGGATGAGGGCTTCGGATTCAAGTTTGCCATGAAAACGCTGAATGGAGGGAGAATAGGGATAGCTTCTCAGGCATTAGGGATAGCTTCCGGGGCTTTTGACAGAGCTCTTGAGTACTCCAAAATCAGAAAAGCCTTTGGGACAGAAATCATGAACCACCAGGCCATACAGTTCAAGCTAGCTGAAATGGCAACAGAAATAGAAGCGGCCAAATGGTTGATTCTCAAATCAGCCCTGGAGAAAGATAGCGGTAAAAACTATGTAGCCTCTGCTGCCATGGCCAAGCTATATGCTTCCAGAACAGCCATGCACTGTGCTAATGAATCCATACAGATCCACGGCGGAAATGGATATGTGAAAGAATATCATGTAGAGCGCATGCTGCGTGATGCCAAGATTACGGAAATCTACGAGGGGACCTCAGAGGTTCAGCGGATCGTGATTGCCCGAGAACTGATACGTAACAATTAGCAATACCCTCCTTATCTAAAACATCAAGAGCTACTCCTACTGGGGTGGCTCTTCTTGTTTTACCAGAAAATTTAAATCTTTGCGTCCTAGCGGCTTTGCGTGGGAGGTTTTCACGCCAAGTCGCGAAGCCGCTAAGTGAATCAACCAACAACTTCAAAGATGGCGAAGAAAGCACCTATAGTAGACACCCCCGATCCCCGCGATTTAGGATTTGGGTCTGGTTTTAAGAAAGGCAACAAAAGACTCATCAATAAGGATGGATCCTTCAACGTCATCAAATCTGGTGGAGGCCTGGGAGCCATTCATGGCTACCATATCATGCTCACCACACCCTGGTGGAAGTTCTTAGGCTACATTGGGATCGGATATGTGCTAATCAACCTGTTTTTTGCTTCTATCTATATGCTGGTAGGCGTAGAGACGTTGACGGGAGTGGCAGTCAGGGATACCTTCTGGGGGAAGTACGCCAATGCCTTTTACTTTAGCGTACAGACTTTTACTACTGTAGGTTATGGGACCCTCAGCCCTAAAGGGGACATCGCCAGTTTGGTGGCTTCTTTTGAGGCGATGATAGGCCTAATGGGATTTGCATTGGCGACTGGACTCCTCTACGGTCGATTCTCCCAACCTACTGCCAAGATAGCTTACAGCTCCTGTGCCCTCATCGCTCCTTATCAGGACATCAATAGCTTTCAGTTAAGGGTCATTAATCGGCGTCAGAACCAGTTGATAGAACTGGAAGCACGCATAGCCTTAAGATATTTTGAGGAAGAGCAGGGAACCATTAAGCAACAGTTTTTTGTGCTCAACCTGGAGAGGGATAAAATAGCTATGTTTCCCCTCTCATGGACTGTGGTTCATCCCATAGATAAGGACAGCCCTTTGTATGGCGTTACGCCTGAGAGAATGGAAGAAATGGATGCAGAATTTATCGTGATGATGAAAGGCTATGATGAGACCTTTGCTCAGCATGTGTACTCCCGTTCCTCTTACAAACCTCACGAAATTAAATGGGGATCTAAGTTCACCCGCATCTTCCACCCTGATGAAGATGGAAACCTCATCATGGACATAGACAGGATAGATGAGACGTATGAGGTGGAACTAAACTAACGCAAAAGGCCCGAACTTCTTCGGGCCTTTTGTAAACACTAACAAAAATATATACTCTGTGTAGAGCCGCGATGCATCGCGGCTCTACATCTATCATGTTAATTCATATGGGCCATTCTCAGGTGTGAAAAGTGCCAGATGGTACCCCCCAGGCTTTTCGCTAGCTGAGACATCAGGGCCATGGTGAATTTCTCTCCTAAGCCTTCTGCTACCTCATATACTTCTCTCACCGTCCTCAACAGCTCCTGGCTATTCAGTACAATCATTTTAAGGGCCTGATCATAGTTGATATCTGGTTCTACTATGGTCAGACTGGCTTTGATGAGGAAATTTCTATCTACTGTAGAGGGGGTATTTCCAAGCATCAAAATCTTGTCTGCTATTACCTCAGAATGAGAGAAAGTAGCTTCCTGTAACTCTTCAATAGACTCACTTAGTTGAAGGAAGGGCCTAATGGAAGGGTTCCAGTTCAGCTTACGGATATTTTGTTGATATACCTGGTAGTCTGCGAGTAGTACATCCAGTTTCTCGGATAGTATTTCAGCGTCCATAGGGCCGAGTCCACCAGTATAATTCGATAATTGCATAACTCCTCCTATGTTATATGTTAAACTTGGAACTAGTCTACACTATACAAAACGAAGACCAATGAGATGGAGTTACAGACAATGTAGCAATTGCATGCTATTATGGCAGAAGCGTGCAGAAGAATTGTCAGTTCGTGTTGGCTAGCTTCATTCTTTATTAAGGTTCCGCCCATACAGGGCTTTACATATATACTTTTTGATTCTACCAAGATTTCAGCCCTACAGGCTTTCAATCATTCTCCGATTCAACATTCACCAATACAGTATTTACTCTTTCATTCAACACTTCCCCCCCATTCAATCATTCAAAATTCCCTTATTCTCCCATTCAATATTTACTCATTCATTCTCAACTCACCCGTAGGAGAAACCTTCACCACCTCCTTATCTATTAAGTACCGCAACACCTCTTCCCGCTGCTCTTGGGTTCCTGAGGAAATGCTCTGGAGAACTTCTCTGTAGGTAGCCTGCTTCTGCTGGGAAATGAAGTTTAGTATAAGTTTCTGTAAAGAAGTGTGATTTGCTTCAGGAGTAGATCGAGATTTTCTAGCCAGGCATACATCACAAATCCCACAGGGAGGATTTCCCTTCTCATCAAAGTATTTTTCCACCAATTGGCTTCTGCAAATAGCTTTATTCTGCACATAGGAGATCATGGAACTCATACGTGCAAAGGCTCTCTTCTTGAGCCACTTGTATTTTTCCCAGTTGAGGTTTTGAGGGAGCAACTGCTGTCGACCCTGTTCAAAGCGGATCATGGGCGTGGAAACAGGTGGTTGGTAGAATAGCAGCTTGTACTCCATCAGCCTATACAACTGAGATTGTAGCTGTTCTGCTGATAAGTGGAGGGCATGCTCCCAGCCAAGAGGTAAGAAGCGAACTTCCCGCTGGTAGGCTTCGCCTCCATAAGTTCTTAGAATATGGTCCAGCAGAGGAGCTAACTTGGGATGATTCTCCTTAAAAGTCCAGATATCATCAGGATCTGCCGTTAATTGCAAATATCCATAATCTTCTTTCTCTTCCTTAATGCGGAGGAATCCTTCTTTCTCCAGAATTTTGATACTGGCATATAGGCTGAGAACGGAAGTCTTTAGCTGAGTAGCCAATTTACCGATATCGAATACCTTCCAGGTAGAATCAATGCCACCTTTAGGAATCTGGTAGGCCTTATTCAGGAAATCATAATGGCTCACCAGTACTTTCCATTCAGGATACTGAAGCTCCTGCCAACGTCTAAGTTCTCTTATGTCTATAGGATTCTGAAATGAAATAGCATAAGCCTTCTCTCCATCCCTTCCTCCTCTGCCTGCTTCCTGGTAATAGCTTTCCAGATCAAAAGGGAGATTGAAGTGAATCACAAAGCGTACATCCGGCTTGTCTATCCCCATCCCGAAGGCATTGGTAGCTACCATCACCTGGACTTTATTGTCTATCCAGGCTTGCTGTACTTTATCCCTTTCAGAGTGGGGCATACCGCCATGGTAACCTGTGGTAGAAATCCCTTCTTTCCTCAGTATATCCCGAATGTGCTCTACTGCTTTACGGGTACGGGCATACACTATGCCTGATCCTTTGAGCTTTTTGATGATTTCATTGATGCGAGTTCGAGTATTCTCTTCTTCAAGCACCACATAGCTGATATTCTCCCGCCGAAAGCTCTGTTGAAAGTGTTTAGGGGTGCGAAGGGCTAGTTGCTGAAGAATGTCCTCCTGCACTTTTTGAGGAGCTGAAGCTGTAAGGGCTATTACCGGTACTTTCGGATGTACTTCACGTATTTCTGGTATCTTCAGATAATCTGGACGGAAATCATGTCCCCACTGGCTGACACAGTGAGCTTCATCTATTACCAGCAGAGAAACGGGCATACGCTTGAGCCGCTGCACAAACATTTCTGACTGTATGCGCTCAGGAGAGAGGTAGAGAAATTTGTAGTCTCCCTTCATGGCTTTTTGTAGCCGTTCATCTATAAGCTTTTGGGGTACACTACTACTCAGGTAGGTAGCGGGTATTTTGAGAGAGTTGAGCCTTTCTACCTGATCCTTCATCAGAGCTATGAGGGGAGATATCACGATGGTCAGTCCGTCCAGGTACAAAGCAGGGACCTGAAAGCAGATAGATTTTCCTCCACCTGTGGGTAGCAAAGCCAGGGTATCATGCCCGTCAATGACGGACTGAATGATCTCTTCCTGCCCTTTCCTAAAAGAAGGATAGCCCCAAACTTCCTGAAGTATTTCGTGGATGCTTTTCACTTGCCTGCAATTCTAACAAAAGCCCATGCCAAGCGTTAAATTTATCTTATTTTTATCGGAATTTTGTCATACA
>JBCDBC010000231.1:0-7042 GCA_039184535.1 Bacteroidota bacterium
GTAGCACTTTATCTCAAGGCAAACATGCAACTAACACAACTCGTTGCGCTAAGGTCTGCCCTTGCTTTGTTTTTGGCAGCTTGCGTCTTCGTCTTACCGGTCGAGGGCCAAATCCGTTTTCAAAAATCCTATAGCGGAAATCAGGATTATACACCCATAGCACTTACTTCCACCTCTGAAGGTGGGTATGCCATTCTGGCTAATACCCAAATCAGTCCTCCAGACAGTCAAATCATTCATCAGGATTTTTCTCTTACCGTAACAGGTGAAGATGGTGCCATTCTATGGACCAAATCTTTTGGGAATGAGTCTGACAATACCGGACTGGCAGTAGTAGAGGCAGTAGATAAGGGCTTACTGGTAGTAGGTCAGTCCCGCGACCTGGATAACGGATGGCTAAGAGCTACCATTTCCAAAGTAGACGGACAGGGCAAACTATCATGGACCAAGCAGTTCACTACTGTTGATGGTGCATTTACAGACATTGTTATGTCTGCTGATAGTAACTACATAGCGGTAGGGTATGATAAGAATAACCTTTTGGCCTTCAAGCTTAATGCAGATGGCGCGGTTCTCTGGAAAAAGTCATTCAACCTGAATGTTACTCGCAAAAAGATATCCATAGCTGCCTGCATAGAAGGTGGTTTTGTGATGGGCGGCAGCTATCAGGGTGGCGCTTTTGTAGTAAGAGCCAATAAAGACGGAAAAGCTCAGTGGACGCATAAGTTTGAAAGTAAGAATGAAATTCAGACTAGCGATATCATAGAGACTACTGATAAAGGTTTCCTGTTGTCAGGTTCTGAGATCCTTCCTAATGGAAGAACTCAAATGATAGCTGTAAAGACTAATCCTACAGGTTCTCATAAGTGGGCCAAGACTTACCTACATGATGAGTCTATCTGGAATTATGGTCTAACAGAAGATAGAGTAGGCATATATGTGCTGAGTGGGCACTGCGGAAGCTTAGGAAAAAATCAGGATCTGGCTATCCTGAAAATAGGACTTGACGGTTCCATGATTTCTGGCCAGCAGTTTGGAGGAAAAGGCATAGAGAATGGTGGCTACGGCATACAGACTACTGCTGACAGTGGACTGGTCATGCTAGGATGTACACAGTCATTCGCCACCAGAGAAGGAGCTGTTGCAGCTTATTTGGTAAAATTAGATGGTAAGGACTACAGTGGAGGATATCAGAAGAGCATGACCCTTAAGGAAAGAAGAATCCTTCCATATGAAAGAAAAGAAAATGTGAGAAGTGCTACGATTAGGGAGAATAGAAAAGTAAAGTTCGAAGAGCTTGAGTATGTCTCTAATAATGTCCTGATAGAAGAAAACTTAATCTGCGGAAATGTAGAAGCGCCTCTGGACCCGAGAAAAGTAGTCTTGGAGCAGGCCAGACTAAGAGACTCCTTAGCACTGGTAGCCCTACATGACAGTACCATGGGCTTGAACTGGAGAAGAAGATGGGACCTGGAGCAGCCTATGAATTCATGGCACAATGTACAGTTAGACCATGAAGGTAGGGTAGTAGGGGTAGTACTCACTGCGAATCAATTAAACGGTTTTCTCCCGAATTCTCTCGGGAATATGAATAAGCTGGAAATCTTATGGTTAGGTACCAATAGCCTGGAAGGAACCATTCCTACTTCTTTTGGGAAAATGATCAACCTGAAGCAGCTGTTTCTGGAGGATAACAACCTCCAGGGAGCCATACCGGTGGAGCTTACTGAGCTTCCTAAGCTTCAGCAGCTAAGACTAGGAAAGAATAAGCTGGAAGGAAATGTGCCTATAGAGTTTGGCTCTATGAAGACACTGACCAGCCTGAGTTTGGAAGATAATCTCATGAGTGGGGAGATTCCGGTGCAGCTTGATAGCCTGATATTAATAGGTGCTGAGCTGAATCTTAGCAATAATGGCTTCATAGGGGCAGTTCCTAAGGAAATGTTGGTGAGTAAGCTAGCACAGTTGATGGGCAACGAATTTGAACCTCATTTCCAAGCCAAGCTACAAGATAAGATCGGGGGATACTATGAAAGTGTACCTGATCAAAACATAGGGAACAGTTATGTGCTCTTCCTGAATGAGAAGACTAAGCAATTTACGCTGTTAAAAGGTTCTTATGATGAGGAGGGAGGAAAATACGTCCAACTAAAAGGAGACTATGAGTTAGAGCCTAATAACTTGGTGCTGAAAGGGGAGATGTATGAGTCTGGAACCGTAGAAGATACTATGAGTGAGGACGAGTCCATGATGGAAGCTAGAAGCAACCAGATAGCGGTTACTTTTACCTTCCTGGATGAAAAGGAAGTCGCGCCTAGAGTAGGGCAGGATACCCCTCTACAGGTAGAACTAAGAGCCTTTGACCAGGATCTGGTTCTAATGAAGACCCGCTAAGAACAAACAGGTATTGAGATAAAATGCTATCCCTACCAGACTCTGGTGGGGATAATTCTTTTAGGGCTGCCTCCTGATTCTGATCAGCTGGCCTACGGAAATGTTGTTATTGCTGAGGCCATTGATTCGTTTGATGGTTTCTACAGGAACTTTATACTTCACATAAAGACGGTAAAGGGTTTCTCCCTTCTGTACCTTATGCATCATCCATCCATTTCTGATAATAAGGTCTCCTGAGTTACCGCCACCTGAAATGGGCTGGGTAGGTGTGGGAGTGGGCTTCACGGGATTTGTAGGTTGTGGCTGAGGGTTACTAGGAGGCACATCCACCACCCCTGTACCCGTAGGAGGCTTCTGATAGGGCCTGTTAGGTAGTGTAGCGGTAACGCGGGTAAGTAGCGTCTCTAGCTCCGTAACGTCTCTAACTCGCCTGATTTGGCCATTAGGTGTAACTACAAAGAGAGCTGGTAGACCATTATACTTGAATGCCCGCTTAAGAAAATCCAAATCATTGATCCGAGGGATCATGAGTTGTTCCCAGGGCATCTTTTGCTGAAGGAGACTCTGGTACCAGGTTCTCCTGATTTTATCTTCCGAAACATTGATAAATCGTACAGGTTTGCTGCGAAACTGCTCTCTTGCATATTTTAATCCGGGGATCATATACAGAGAGGTGGAATGCCAACTTGCCCAGAAGTTGACTACCCATACTTCCTGGCGTTGCTGTTTCTTAAAATTTATACACTGGTTAAGGAAGAGGTTGTAGGTTAGGGAGGTATCCGGTACATAAGAACCGGTTTGCCCCTTTAAGCTCGTGCCTAAAAAGACAGTCAAGGTAGAGATAAGAATTAAGTGCCTCATGAATCATGCGTTAAACACGTAGGTGTTCGCATTTGAAGAAATGCAGGAGTATATGTCAAGCTCCCAAAACTTTCTGCATCCTGGATTCTACCAGTTGATATAGTTGATTAGGCTTTAATTTACGCCATTCTAACTCATCCAGTACAGGATTCCAGTAAAAATATTGATTTATATGATAAGCTTCCAGTTCTTCTAACATTTCCTGACGGGGGCGTATCAGGCACATCCATCCTTCTTCCAGCTCTTCTTCCATGGCCTGATAGTAATCATCCGACTCTAGATAGGTGTGAAATACATTCTCACAAATGAAGATAAACTTCTGGATGTTATTCTCCAGCAGCGGATTTAAACAGTTTTCCATTAGCAGCTTGAAGTCATTATCTCGCAGATCATTCCACTCTCCAAACAATTCTATGATGGCAAAACCCGTTATATAATCAGCATATAATATCTTGATTAACAGGCTTTCAGAGCCAATTAGATCCCATAAAGGATGAGCAGGAATATCACACATAGACCTGTCAAAGTAAAACAGATTATGCTCTACTCCATGATAGGGGGATCTTGGATCAGTTTCATGGCTGTAAAGGTTTAACCAGCCATAAAAGGGCTCAATATAGTGAAGCGGTTCACCCATGATTTAAAGGTACTAATTATTCAGTTCAACGCCTGCTTCAGAAAATCTTACACCATTACTTATTACTACATGGCTAACCTTAAAGTCATCTCCTCGTTAAGGGGATTGGGACATATAATTAGAAACTAGTATGGGGAGTTGAGAGTTTCCCTAATTTCAAATTTTGTGTTACTTTTATAATTGATAGGAATCATATTATATGCCAAACCTAATGAGGGGTAATACGTAATAAGGAGAGCATTATGATGAAAACTTTCGGCATATTGGGTACATTTCTGCTGGCAGGAGCTTCTCTTGTTGCTCAGAAGTTTCAAAAGTGTGATACGATTCTGACGGAAACGGAATATTCTCACCAGTTTTTGAATCTGAAAGTCCCTGGAGGAGAATTCGCTATTCAATCTTCTGAAGTTTGTGGACAAAGCCTTTATAAAGTAGTGTCTGATAAGGAGGGCCCCTCCTCAGATATCAGCTCTAAATCTGATAATAAAGGAAACGTATTTTATACCTTCCAGACCGTTACTTCTTCTCAGCAACTTACGCCTAAGTCAGTAAGTCCTGCTTCTATGACGCAGAGAGTAGCCTCTCGCTTGGCAGGTTGGGGAGACACAGAGCCAGAAGAGACTAAGCTGAAAACCCTTTTTCATCCTGATCCTTCTTTTCCTACAGATTTACGTTTAGACCTGTTTTCAGGGAAGTCTGATTTAGTCTTGTCAGGCCTGACCCTAAGAAACCTCTCCGTTAATTCTGCTACCACAGATGTATTGATTAATTATAGCCAGCCTAATGCTATTCTGATGAATAAGATGGATGTACATGCCATTAGGGGAGATATTGTCATTAAGAACATTGAGATGGCAAAGGCCGAGGTGGTCAATATCAAAAATGATATGGGAGAAACTAAGGTAGTGCTGGGAAATAACTGTGCACCCGCTCCCGGAGCTAATGTGGTCATCTCTTCAGGGGTAGGAAATTGTAATCTGGTGATCTCTAAAAATCATCCGGCAAAAATACTTGTCCATAAAGGCTTTTTCTCTTCTGCTAGTATGTCTGAGCAGTTTGAAAAGGTAAAGGATGGTGTTTTTGTGAATAGTGCCTACAAAAAGGATCCGAAGAAAGGAACCACCATCATCTGTAACCTTGACTTTGGTAAGGTTTTCATCAGTGATTTATAAGTCTCCGACCGAAATCACTGCTTCCTACTCTCTTTTGCCTAATTCAACCTCGTACACATGGAAAAGAATGTGTATATGTTCATAAGTTACATTGGGCATAACAATAGGAGCACTGTATTTTACAGAGTGTAATAATTCTAGTGGTGTAGTGAATAGTTTTAGCAAAAAGTCTGTCGAAAAGCCATAAATACACATTGTTCGGCTGACTTTAGTAGGCATTGTGGATAGAATTGTGTATCTAGGATTTATTAAAAGAGGCTTTTGGCAAGCCTTATGCATTTAGTTATTTTCATGTTAGACTAACATATTGTGGCAGACTTCATGCACGATAATTCAGGTTATAATGATTCCAGCAACAATGGTGCTTCTGAAAGCGCAAGGGAATTCGAGGAGATGCTGAATCAACATAGATTGTACTACCTGGATCTAAGTAAGGTAGATGAAATCTTCACCTACTACCTAACTAAAAATGACTTCCCCAAAGCTCGTAAGCTCATAGAGCTTGCAGTTAAGATACACCCCTCTAGCAGTGAACTTTTCTTTAAGCATGCAAAGCTTCTTTATGAGAACAGTGATTTTTCAGGTTCTCTCAAAGAAATAGATCAGGCACTGTACTTAAGCCCCATGCAACCAGAATATCTCTGGTTTAAATCTGAAATTCTTTCTCAGCTAGATAAGTACGAGGAAGCTATAGAGCTTCTAGAAGGGCTCTTTATTTATACTGACCAGCCCTCCGAAGTCTACCTTCAAATGGGGAATATAGCCCAGATCTGCAGCCGCTTACCTGAAAGTGAAGCTTACTATCGCAAGGCCCTAGATCTACAGCCTGAGTATGAAGAAGCCTTATTTGAATTGGCCTTTCTCCTGGAGTCAGAAGACAAGCTCGTAGATTCCAAAAACCTCTATGAAGCATATTTGGAGAAAAATCCTTATGCTACCATGGTGTGGTATAATTTGGGGATTCTCCTCAAGAAGCTGGGGAATTACGAGAAGGCTATTGAGGCATTTGATTATGCCCTGATCATTCAGGAGAAATTTCATGCTGCCCATTTCCAGAAGGGAATTTTGCTACAGGAATCATTCCGTTATGAGGAGGCCCTTCAGGTGTTCCTGGAAGCTGCCGCCATCAATAAAGAGGATGTACACACCCTTTATCATGTAGCTGAGTGTTTTGAGAACCTGGAAGCATATAGAGAAGCCTTCAGGTACTATAAAAAGGTGCTTGATCTGGATGAGCAGTATGTGGATGCGTGGATAGGCATGGGAGCCTGTCAGGAAAAGAAGGAGAATTTCATTCAGGCCATTCACTATTATGAGAAAGGCCGACAGATAGATGATGATAATAGTGATATCTGCTTATCATTGGCCATTTGTGAATATAAACTAGGGAACAAGCAAAATGCTTACTCCCAGCTGAATAATGCGCTTACCATAGACTCCTCAGAAGCCAGCATATGGCAGGATTGGGCTCAGTTCCTTTTTGAGCAGGATAATATTGAAGGGGCCATCATGTTTTTGGAGGAAGGCTTGAAGTTCGTAGATCAGCGAGCGGCTGTCCTCTACCAATGTGCTGCCTACTGTCTGCTGGGTGGGAAAACAGAGCAAGGCGCCACCTTCCTGGAGAATGCCCTCATTTTGGACTACGATAATCATTACCTGCTATTCCACTACGGAGAAGCCTTGGCAAATGATAAATTGGTTCATGCCTTGATCAAGCAATACGCCTAGGAGTTTTCTATCATTTCGCACTTTCCATTCCTTGTATATATATTGCGTCTTTAATAAGATGAATTCATATATACACAATGATCAATTTCCCCCTTACACAGATACCAGAACGAACCCAAAAGCCTAGAAATAGCGGCCTCACCATGGTGATGGATAAAGGCTTAAGTAACAGGCAAGTAGAGGATATGTTGAGTGTATCCAGTCACCTGATAGACATCGTAAAGTTAGGATGGGCTACTTCCAGTGTAAC
>JBCDBC010000232.1:0-7036 GCA_039184535.1 Bacteroidota bacterium
CCACCCCCCTGCCCTGCCCTAAGACCCCACCCGGTCTGAGCAGCAGAACCATTCCTCGAGCCGAAAACCAGGCCACGATCCCTTTTCCGCGCAATACCAATCCCTCTGCATCGCCTCAGTCTCCTGAACTGCCTGCCCTGCAAAGCCCTACACCCTACGCCGAGATGGGGGGCAGAATACACCTTAGCTTTCCAAAGCATGAGATCCCCGTAGTAAGTGGTAATGCCTTCAGTTACGTAGTGTAGTTTGCTGTAATTCTCTTCATGATAACGGTAGGGTAACATATCCGCAGGGCGAATAGATTTCACATTCCAAACATGGAATAGCTCATGAGAACAGATTTCCAAAAATGAGTCATATTCGGACTCTTGCATGAGTAAATGTCCAGGCCCCAGGCTAAGCACAGTGGAGTGAGAATGTTCTACTCCATGTCTAAAAGTGTCCGTCCTGGCCAGGGTAAGGAAATGGAATTCTTGGGTGGGAATGGACTCAAATACATTTAGCTGGGCTTTTACGAAGGCCGTAAAGTCATGCTTCATCCTGCCAAGATCAGGCTTACAGTCTCCCAGAAACCAGAGATGATACTGACATTCGCCTACCGGAAACTCATGATGAACTAGCTCTTCAGCCGCAAAAAATGGGGTATCCACTAGTTCATGAAAATTCTCAAAACACATCTTCTCCCCTTTGTAAATATGGGAGGGGATACCCGCTAGGGTCCACTCAGGGGTTAAATGGACCGCTAACTCACATGCTTGCTGGAGGGATGTCTCAGTATACAGAAAGAGGTTGATCCCGTTAACATAGACCATTTCAGGATTTACATATGAACCACCGGCATCTTTATTATCAGCGTAGTATGTATAACTGATGATAACTTCCTGACCAGTTTCCGCCGCTAGCAGCCAACTATGGGTAGAAGTACGATGAATGTCTAATGAATGTCCACTCTGGGTAGTAGCATGAACATCAGAAATATTCCTGTGGTAGTTTTGTAACTCATACCTTCCGGGTCGCCATTTAGGAAGCTGCCAAATGGTCTTTGAATCAGATACTTTCAGGAAAATCTGGATATGTATGAGCTGTGAAGCTGCCTCTTCAAAGGTCAACTTATATTTCATAGTGCTACTTGGTTCATGTGTTTGTCAGAATTGGAAATTACAGATAAAAACCTTTCTCAACTCAAATTTTCCATAATTTTTCACGCTTTCTCCTGCTCTATTCGTTAATAAATAATGTCAACTACGCCTAAAAGCATTGATTTTAGGCAGAAAAAAGGGAATTTTTGTTTCTTAAATGTGATCCTTTGCCGACCTATTAAGTGAACTAGCAGGCAATATTCTTATGCTAAACAGTAAAACATTTGTAAGCATTCTCATCCTGGTCTGGATAGCAGGAAGTTCCTACTGGTGGACCTGCCTGGTGAGGAAGCAGTGTGGACAGGATTGGCAAAATCCCGCTAAATGGAAAGAGGCTGTCCTTTCTTACCTCCCTTCTGAGACTGACTTAGTGGAAAGAAGCACTCCTGAGGAATCCATCTCCTCCCCTACCCATTCTTGGTTTATCTACTTTGGAGAAGAAAAAGTATTAAGCTCCAGGGAAAGTATTCGATTTGCCAAGAAGGATACCCTGGGTTTTCTCAGTAAGGAAGTACATAAGAGCATGGAGGACCTGGTACTATGGCTCCAGACTAACCCTGGAACCGGCGTAGTCATCACCGGTCTTTACAGTGAAGCAGAAAAAGATACACTTGAGGTAAAGGATGTAGGTATATTACGAGCAAATTTTGTAGCTCGTACCCTGTTTGAAATTGGATTGGATAGCACACGGGCTGCCACCCAAAGCCAAACGTACTTAGGAAACGACTTTTGGAGCTATGGCGACTCTACCCATAAGGCCATCAGCTTGTATATTGAGACATTTTACTGATGTTTTGACCCAAAGATTAGTTACCTTTCTTTTAAGTCAACCTTAAGGCACCTAAATTCTATTAAAAGACATAAGAAAAACCCAAAAATCTTATGCTAGAAACATATCCCGTTCTTGAAGCCTTGATTTTAATTCTGGGAAGTGGCATTCTCGGAGCCTGGATTTCATCCCTTCTAATGAAAGGTTCGTACAAATTAAAATTAAGTGAACAGGAAAATAAGCTGAAAGAAAAGCAGGAATCTCATGATGCCCTCTTCCAGCGTTTCAAAAAACTGGAAGAAAGCAGTGAACAATTCATTTCCGGTTCCCGGGAAATGGAAAGCCAGTTTAATAGGCTTAACTCCAGATTCAAGCATACTGAAGAAGAAAAAGTTTTGCTTCAGACCTCCCTTAAACTGTGTAGAGAAGAGAGTGAGGATCTAAAAAACCAGATAGCTACCCTCACCAGAGTAGATACGGAACTGGAAAGTTTGGAGACTTCTTTTAAGCAGACTCAGAACGATCTCCTCCGGCTTCAGGACCAGCAAGATGCCTGGATAAACGAACGCGCCGATTTACTGGAACAGATTCAAGGGCTAAAATCTTTCCGTAATATGTACCAGGAAATGCAGCCACAATTTCAGGAAAGTAGAGAAGAGATTGACCGTCTCAGGTCAGAACTTACTATTCTCCGGTCTCAATCCGGTTCTGAGGAAGCTGAGACCTCCGCCAAAGGCTTTATTCGAGAAGCTCAAAAAACAGACACTGATGGGCTGAAAAAGGAAATTCAGGCGCTTACAGAAAAGAATGAGGACTATAAAAAGAGAATAGGTCTACTCAGCCCCTTCCGTGCTAAATATGAAGAGATCAATCAGCAGTACATCGCTCAGCAGTCTGAAATTACCAGGCTGGGCAATGAGGTAGAGAAGTTGAAGAATATATCTGCTAAGGCCGTCAATAGCAGTAATGACTTCCAGGCCAAGTATGAAACCTTATTAGCTACCCAAGACGAAGCACCCCTTACCTTAGAAAAGGTGGAAAGCAGTGAAGTCTTCAAAGCAAGAGCAGAAGACCAAAACGGTAGCCATACAGAGAAGAAAGAAGCAACTGTTGAAGAAGTGGCTGTAGAAAAGGTAGCTGATCTGGCACCCACTCCAGCTCCTGCCACAGCAGTCCAGGATAATGGTATCATAGACTTCAGTCGTATAGGTGTAGCCTCTGTTGGGGAAAAGGATGATCTGAAGAAGATTAAAGGGATAGGTCCTTTTATAGAAGAAAAGCTCAATAAGCTGGGCATCTTCACCTTTAAACAGATCGCTAATCTTAATGCAGAAGATGAGGTCAAGGTAAGTGAGGCCATCGGTTCATTCCCTGGTCGTATCAAGCGTGATACCTGGGTAGAACAGGCACGTTCTCTCTCCGAAGAAGAAGAATTTTAATTTTTTTTCGTTCAAGTGTGACCTATGGCAAAAACGCCATCTTAAGTATAGTACGGAAGTAATATGCTTCCGTCGGCTTTAGGGCGTTTTCATGGCTGTAGGCCGCGGTGCAGGGCACGCGCGGTCTTTTTTTGTGACCTTACCTATGCATACTCCCTACCAGTATGGGCCCTTTTCATTCCTGGTTTGCCCCTCTGAGTAAAATCTTTGAACTCCTAAGCCAAACATTTAAGGAAACACTTAACCATCTTTGAAGGCTAGAGAATGGATGTACCTTCTCTACTCACTTGCATGAGAACCATCATTAAGGTCCGTTTATCTTTTTTACATCACTTTATGGCGCACGAAGAGCAGAAACAGTTTTGGGATAATGAGGGAGGGGATTTCTGGGCTGCATATTCAGAAAAACTAGACCTATTTTTTGAACCTGTCTCGGAAGCTATTCTTGAACTGGCAGAGATTTCTCCCGAAGATCATGTATTAGACATAGGATGTGGTCCCGGCACGCTTACCTTATCTGCTATGAAACAGGCCAAGTCTGCTACTGGCGTAGACCTCTCCAGTAGACTTATTTCCATGGCAGAAGAGAAAGCACTGAACTTAGGTCTTCCAGCTACTTTTGCTGTAGCAGACGCTACTACCTACAAACCACTAAAAGCCCCTACCCTTATCCTGTCCAGGTTTGGGCTTATGTTTTTCGATCATCCTGAGGAGGCCTTCTCTACCTTCAGAACAGAGACTGTGAAAAAGTCAAGGATGGTATTCGCCTCATGGGCTCCCATTAGCCAAAATCCGTGGATTATGGAAACCCTGGAAGTAGTACAGCCACTCTTACTTGAACCTCTACCTACCCCCAAGCTGGATAAACCAGGGCCTTTCTCTTTATCTGAACCTGAACATGTCAAGGTAATTCTTACACAAGCAGGCTGGGGAAATGTTTCCATCAATCTATGGGAGAATCAGATGGGGAGTTCGGTTAGCTCTCCATATGAAGCAGCAGAATTCTTTTGTCATATAAGCCCGGCCTGTAGAGCCGCCATAAATCAAGGGATTGAGGAAGACATTGTAAAGGAAAGGCTTCTTCAGCTATATCAGAGTAAGCTGGTAAGAGATGGAAAACTTACCTTTCACGGAGCAGCCCTTATTGTGAAAGCTACCTCAGGCTAATATCTCCCTATCTTGCCATTTTATCCTATTATTGTTATCCATTTAACGTGTCCTGAGCCTTGAAAGATGAACTATGATGCTAAGTTATGAGGGATATAAGCTAGATGATTTAACTGTATTCGAAAGAGTCAGTTTTGCTCCCCCTTTCAAACCTTCCGTCACCTATGATCAAGAGGCCTGCTTTGTGTATTCATTATCTGGTAATGGGAAATTGTATGGAGGGCTAGAAAGTGGAAAGGTTACTTCAAGAGAGACCATCTTGATGAAGTGTGGCTCTTTTGTGAACCACTGGCAAAATACGGATGATGAATCTCCCTGTGAGATTATCATGATTCATGTTACGCCTACTATTCTCAATAAAATTTATGAAGAAAAGCTCCCTGAGTTTCTGCATACCTCTGGTAAAAGGTCTGCCAAAGTCTTCCAGAAAATCCCGCAAACTACCGTCATAGATGAATTTATCAAAGGGCTTATTTTCTACTTTGACCATCCAGAATTGATCAATGATGAGTTGATTCACCTCAAGGTAAAGGAGTTTATCCTGCTTTTGTATAAGATTGATTATGACAACATCAGAGAGTTACTCGCCTCTCTCTTTAATCCAGTGGATCTCTCCTTTAGGTCCATCATTGAAACTCATCTGTATGAGGAGCTGGACATCAAGGACTTCGCTGCTCTCACCAACACCAGCCTCTCCACTTTCAAGCGGAAGTTTAAGCAGACCTTCCAGCAGACTCCTGCCCAGTTCATTAATGAAAAACGACTGGAAAAAGCTGGCCATCTTCTTAAGCATACTGACTTGAGAATTACTGAAATCTGTTTTGATTGTGGTTTCAAGGACCTTAGCACTTTCTCAAGGTCATTCTCAAGAAAATACAAATCCTCCCCATCTGATTTCCGCAAAAGCGATTGACCCCTTTTGTTAAGGTTTTGAGCTTCTCTGCAAAACTCCTGTGGGAGCAAAAGTAGACTTTTGACTAAGCTTAAAAATTAATCAAGATGACAGTCAAAAGTATTCTCTTAACCATGTTGCTAGCAGGCATCTTATTTAATGGTAGTATGCTTGCCCAGAAGAAAGTAACTACAGAACAGTCCATCATCATCAATATTCCTCAAGATTCTCTGTGGCAGATCACAGCCCTAGAATTCCATAAAATAGGGATTTGGAGTGCTGGCGTAAAGTCCTCAGAGGGAGGAAGCATAGGTGGCTTTAATGGAATTACCTATACAGAACGGGTATGTGTCCCAGGGTATAAGGGATTTAAGAAAACCACAGAAAGAATCATCGATTTCCAGCCAGATACCTACCAGTTTACCTATCAGATAGCTGAAGGCCTGCCAAAAATGGTCAAGTATGCTACTAACACTTGGACCCATGAAAATGAAGGTAATTCCACCAAAATCACCATGAGGGTAAACATGGAATTGAGGGGCCTGATGGGGAGTCTTCTGAAAGGAGCCATGACCAAGAAGATGGGAAAGATCCTGAAAGAAAATCTAGAAGAGCTCAAAATCTATGCGGAGACGGGAGAATTGCATGAGAGAAAGAAGAAGTTAAACCAGAAAGCCTGACAAATCCAATCCACTAAAAAATGAAAGAACAAATCAAATCAGTGCTCATAACAGGAGCTAACGCTGGCCTGGGAAAGGAAGCTGCCAGATTATTTGCGCAGGAAAGCAGTATTCACACCATATATCTGGCATGCAGAAACCTTCAAAAAGGAAAACAAGCGAAGGCCGAACTAGAGCAATTAACCGGAGAGAAGAAGTTTACCCTGGTTCAGATGGATGTAGCCAGCCTGGCTTCAGTGAAAGAAGCTGTCCTGAACTTACCGGAAAGCATAGATGCATTAGTCATGAATGCAGGCGGATTCGGGGATAAGAATGCTTCTGAGCTAACGGAAGATGGAGTAACCCAGATCTTTGCCGTGAATGTGCTAGGGCACGCAGCCTTACTTGATAGCCTCATTGAACAGGATAAGCTCAATAAGGTAGCCGTTTTTGTGAGTTCTGAAATAGCCAGAGGATCAGAAGCCTTAAAAGCGCCAGCCCCCAGCTTTTCTTCTCACTCGGTAGATGAATTTACCCAAATAGCTACCGGGGACTATTTCTCAAAGTGGGACCCCATGCAAGTGTATGGCTATGTGAAATACACCGGTACGCTTTGGATGAGTCATATGCAGAAAAAGTTTCCAGGCTTACGCTTTGCCTCCGTAAGTCCGGGCTCTACCAGTGGAACCAATGCCGCAGATAACTTTCCTCTTCCTATGAAAATTATGTTCAAGTATATTATGTTTCCACTTATTCTCCCTATGCGAGGGCTTGCCCATAAGGTGGATAAGGGAGCCAAAAGGTACGTAGATGTGGTCATGAATCCTGCTTATAACGCTGGACGTTTTTATGGGAGCCAGAAACATACCTTAACTGGTAAGCTGGTCAATCAGGGGGAGTTTTTTCCAAACTTCCATAATCAGGCTTACCAGGAAAATGCCTACCAAGCGGTAAGTGAATTGATTTAAGAG
>JBCDBC010000233.1:0-6995 GCA_039184535.1 Bacteroidota bacterium
CACTATCACAGGGAGGTTTATGCCTAGAGAATTTATTAACTCCCTAGGGCTGAGCTCCATGTTGGACCTGAGACTGGGAGACCATGCTGCTCAGAATGTTACGGTCTTTTTCTGTGATATTAGAGGGTATACTACCCTTTCAGAAGGCATGACTCCTACTGAGAACTTTAAGTTTGTAAATGCTTTTGCCGGAAGGCTGGGACCCGTCATTAAGGAGAATGGAGGCTTTGTTCACCAGTACCTTGGGGATTGTATCATGGCGATTTTTAACGATTCCCCAGAGGATTGTCTAAAAGCATCCATAGAAATGCAAGAAGTACTTAGAGAATACAATGTGAAGCGTGAGGCTCAGAATAGGATACCGCTGAGGGTAGGGATGGGTTTCCATACCGGCAGCTTAGTCATGGGAATCATAGGAGATCATTTTAGAACAGAAGCTGCGACCATTTCTGATACTGTTAACACAGCCTCCAGAATGGAAGGCCTCACTAAGTTCTTTGGTGCTAATATTCTTTTATCCGAAGATAGCCTGGAAGATATTCGAGAAAGAGGAGAAGCAGATCAGTATCAGGTTAGATTCATGGGGAAGGTTCAGGTCAAGGGGAGAAAAGAAGCTATTGGCGTTTATGAATGTATTGACGGAGATGATTCTACTCAACGCAACTTTAAAAAAGCCAACATCCCTGATTTTGAAGAAGCCTTAGAAGCCTATTTCAATCGTGACTTTGTGAAATCCATGACAGGATTCAAGAAAATTCTCAAGGAGAATCCTGATGACAAGGCAGCCTACCACTACCTCGCTAAGTCAAGCAAATACGTAGTAGACGGAGTTTCTGAAGACTGGACCGGAATAGAAAGCATGAAAACCAAATAGACCTATTCCACAAATTCCGCAAAAGGATCTCCTTCAGGGAACATCTTCCCGAGAGAATCAGCTACTTGAATATCGGTAAGCTTGAGGGTAAAAGGTCCTGTATGGGTCTCGGAGAGTTTTACCCCCGTATCAAAGGTTTTCCAGTCTTCCCAGGTAAACTCCATGCCCCCAATGGGGATAATAGACACCCACATCTTCCAAGAAGTAGGGAGACCATTTTCATCCACCATCCATAGGTAGGAATCGCCGGGTGTATCACCACCGCTAGTGTAAGTGATCATCAAGGCTTCTGATCCGTCATCTAGTTTTACGAGAGAACGCTGCGTTCCAGGGTCAAAGACTTTAGACACAGGATTTAGCCAGAAAGAATCGTTTACCCATTTTTTCCAGGCAAAGTCTACGCCCTTGTCTCTGGCAGCAGGATCTGTAACAGCTTCTCCATTCTTCCATAGTAGGCCGGTGCG
Source organism: Bacteroidota bacterium (assembly GCA_039184535.1). Lineage (GTDB taxonomy): Bacteria > Bacteroidota > Bacteroidia > J057 > J057 > JBCBKZ01. Next base: position 1,339 of record JBCDBC010000233.1, read on the forward strand.
AGCATTAATGTCTACCTGAGATCTGAAGTTCTCTTCTCCGTCTACCCATCTCACTTCAGCCAGATGTCTTTCTCTGTCCCAAACATGTTGTTGTCTTCCTCCGAAATTCCAGCTTACAACGGCTGTGGTATCCCATGCCGCATGATCAATAGCGGCCATCATTTTTCTGGCGAGTGCATCAGCTTCGGGTCCGGGTGTACCCTCAGGCTTAGACTCATTCAGGAAGAATCCTGCAGCAAAAACGATGGCTACAAGGACTACAACTATGATAGCGGTAATTCGGAGGAACTTTTTCATGTGTGGTAACGGTAAACTGAAACTTCTCGAAAGCTAAGGAGAAATTAGGAAAATCTAAGAGAACCCCATTATTATCTTGCCTTTACGAAAAGAGAGAACCTATAAAACTGAAGATTCCGTATATTGATTATCACATCTTATCATTTAGATCTTAGTAATGGAAAGGATCATTAATATTCACATAGAAAGACTGCCAGAAGGCGTGTATTTAGCTACCTCAGATGATATTCAGGGATTGGTAGCTCAGGGTAGGACCATAGCTGAAACGCTTGAAATCGCAAGAGATGTGGCTAGAAAGCTGATTGAGTCACAAGAAGATGAGGCTATCGCAATGCAATCAGAAATACAAGAAAGTTTTGACTACCCTTTAGTCATTAGTATCTGATATGGGCAGACTTTCGGGCTTTAAGTATAGAGATATAACTAAGAAGTTAAAGAAATTTGGATTCTCATTTCACCGTCAAGCAGCAGGAAGTCATGAGATTTGGTTTAATCTAGAAACTGAGAAATACACCACTATTCCAAACCATAGAGGAGATATACCTGAGGGAACTCTAAGAGCAATTCTTAGACAAGCGGGCATAGAACCAGATGTATTTCTGGCCAAATAGTTCAACTTGATCAGATGAAATACTTTTTCTTCTCCATTCTCATTCTCGGTTTAGGATTTTTAGCTTTTTCATGGGCATTTAGCATAGGATTGGACTCTCACTATAATGTCGAGAAAGGGAGTTTATTTTGGGATTTCATTATGGATGAGTCCATTAAGGAATTTCCGATAGTTTCTGCTACAAATACACCATTTTATCATCACATTGGAGGTGATTCACCAGGTATTTCTGCTGGATATGAGTTAATGTACTCCAGTTCAGAAAGGCTCAAAAAACTGGAGGATTCAATAGATTCATATCTAAAGGAAAAGGAATTTGACCTTGAAGGAAGAAAAGTGAAAGATGGGAATGACATTCTAATAAAGAGACTACATAAGGAGAAAGAAGTTGATGTAACTCTTTCTTATGAAAATGACTCCACTATATCAGTTAAGGTAATAGTCTTGATGTAGGAAGCTATAAAAATCTAAATTCCTACCTAGCTCCTCTTAAACTTATCCTTAAGCTTCAACTTCAACTTAAACTTACCCTATTACGCCAGGCCTCACCAACTCATCTTCAACATATCAACCGGTAAATTGACCGGGAGTAACGCCAAGTTGGGCTTGTTCGAAGGTGATGTATAAGCCATCCGTTTGCATGTGGAGGGTAGCTTGCTGGAGGGTTTGTCTGTAACGAATTCTTACCAGAAAATCTCTGGATTCTCCTGCATTCGTGGCTAAGTCAGGACGTACCTAGAGTATATCTTCTGTAGGATACCTACCACTTCGATTTCTGTCCTTTGTTGTGTCTACACTTATTTCAAATTACTGAACGTTATTATACTACATGCAATACATTCAATGAATCAGAAATTAGTCCTAGTCTTCCTTTGCTCCCTCCCTTTATTCTCATTTGGTCAAAATACCATTGACTCCTTGGTATCAGAAGGAATCGCCTTTCATGATAAAGGGGAATATGAGAAAGCGATATCCACGTATGAAAAAGCGCTTCTACTTGATTCCTTATCTGGAACCGTGAACTATGAAATGGCGCTCTCTTATATGAGTCTTGAAGAGTATGAGAAGGCTATCACCTATGTAGATAAAATTCCTGAGTCGGATACCAGGGATATGCTACAAGGGATCGTATTAAAAGGCTCCGCTTTAGATATGCTAGGCAGATCAGAAGAGTCAATTTCCTTCTTTGAGGAAATGATTGAAAAAGGGTTTGAGACCTATCTTCTCTATTACAATTTAGCCATTACTCAACTCAAACTAGGGAGGCAGGAAGATTCAGAAATGAATATAATTAATGCGCTGTCCTTTAATATTAACCATGCAAGTAGCCATTTGATATTAGCCACTTTACAATCCGATAAAGGAAATCCTGTACAGTCCCTCTTAGCCACTTACTACTTCTTATTTCTAGAGCCTAATACTCAACGGGCGATAGAGGCATTCCAGCTAATGGAAGAAAATTATGGTAGGAATGTTGAAAAAGATGGAAAGGAATCGACCATCAAGTATTCACCTGATGAGGAGTCTCCTTTTTCACCAATTGAACTTCAGATTTCTCTCTTATCCCTCTCAAGTCAGCTACTTGATGAGGTGGATCTGGGTGTGGACATCGTAATAGAGAAAGATGAGCAGAAAGAGTTTCTCAATAAAACAGAAAGCTTCTTTGATGCATTTAAAGCAGTAAAAAAGAAGAAGAGAGAAGAGGATATTTGGTGGACTTTCTATGTGCCTTTCTACGAGTCTTTGGTTAAAAGTGATCACCTAGAGACTTTTTGCAATTATATTTCAATGTCTGTTTATGAAGGTTCTGCTAAGTGGCTGGAAGAGAATGAATCAAAGCTAGATGAATTTAGCCAATGGCTACAGGAAGAAGAGTAGTTTATCCTATCACACCTGATCCTACTAACTCATCTTCCTGATACCAGGCGGCAAATTGACCGGGGGTAACGCCACGTTGGGCTTGCTCAAAGGTGATGTATAAGCCATCCGTTTGCATGTGGAGGGTAGCTTGCTGTAGGGCTTGCCTGTAGCGGATTCTTACCAGAAAGTCTTTGGACTCTCCTGGATTCATGGCTAAGTCTGGACGTACCCAATGCACATCTTCCAAAGGAATGAACAGACCTTCCCTATTTAGGCCGGGATGTGAATCTCCCATACCTACGTAGATGATGTTTTCTTCCGTATCAGTGTCTATCACAAATAGAGGCTCCGGTTTGCCGCCTACATTCAGGCCTTTGCGCTGGCCTATGGTAAAATAATGTGCACCCATATGAGTCCCAACTACCTCTCCATCAGCAACTTGGTAAGTGTAAGCCGTGGTTTTCTCTAGTAAGGTATTGCCACTAGACTGACCGACTGGTACAGGTATTTTATATACTGGAGAATCTGCGGGGATTTCTATGATCTTCCCTTCTTTGGGCTTGAGTTGTTGTTGGAGAAACTCAGGGAGCCTCACTTTACCTATGAAACAGAGCCCTTGAGAATCTTTCTTTCTAGCGGTTACTAGTCCCAGCCCGTCGGCAATCTCCCTTACCTCAGACTTTTGTAATTCTCCTATAGGGAATAGGGCTTTGCTAAGCTGCTCTTGTGTGAGCTGACAAAGGAAGTAACTCTGGTCTTTGTTGTTGTCTTTCCCTGACAGTAGTCTGTGTACTTCTTGTCCATTCTCTACCGTAGTTTCCTTTCTCACATAATGGCCAGTGGCTACATAGTCCGCTCCTAAAGCCACGGCAGCTTTCAGGAATATGTCAAACTTGATTTCTCTGTTACAAAGCACATCTGGATTAGGCGTTCTTCCTGCCTCATACTCCGCAAACATATAATCTACTATGCGCTTCTTGTATTCTTCACTCAGGTCTATGGTCTGAAAAGGGATGCCCAGAGACTGGGCTACCATCATGGCATCATTGCTGTCCTCTAACCAAGGACATTCCTTACTAATGGTCACAGAATCATCATGCCAGTTCTTCATGAACATAGCAATGACCTCATAACCTTGCTCCACCAAGAGGTGAGCGGCTACGCTGGAATCTACCCCGCCGGAAAGGCCTACAACTACTCTTTTCATAACCGAATTATATGAGTATCCTGCAAAGATACGAAGCTTCTGCCATTTGTGTTGTGATAGGGTGTGGCTTTCCTGTCGTGACTCAAATATGCCTGTACCAACTTACTTCGCGGCTTAGCGTCTTTGCGTGCAAATATATTCACGCCAAGCCGCTAAGACGCCAAGATCCTGCAAGCGTAGTTATGATTCCTTCCACAAATATGGCTGCTCTAATACATAAACATTTGCTAGCTGAGAGACATTTCATTATTACAATCTTTGCCAACTAGTATTCATGATCACCTACCAGGAAACGCAATCTTCTGCTCAACTTTACGTCTGTGATAATGCTGATCCGGCCATCCTTCATCTGGACACGGAGGAAAGGCTGTTCACCATTCTCTGGAATAAGTCTGGCGAGACCTTACTGGAAGTAGATACCATTCCCATAAGTTTGAGAGACTCCAGCATTCTTTTTCTCACACCTGATCAGAAAGTACACTTAAAACAGGCAGGGGATCTCCAGATCATCAGGTTCAACCGAGAATTCTACTGCATAGTAGATCATGATGAAGAAGTTTCCTGTGTGGGTGTGCTTTTCTTCAACTCTAACTGGGACTTATCTATCAAATTAGATCATGAAAACCATGAAAAGCTGAATTTACTTCTAAGTGTTTTTTGGGATGAATTGGCTACCCATGATAAAGTACAGGGAGAAATGCTCCGCATGCTACTGACCCGATTTATCATCATCTGTACTCGTCTGCACAAGGCTCAGCATGCTATGGTGGATCAGGGAAGTGAGAAGGAGTGGGACCTGATCAGAAACTTTCACTTACAGCTGGAAAGAAACTTCAAGAAGCTTCATCAGGTGCAGGATTATGCGGACCTGTTGAATCGTTCTCCCAAAACGCTGACTAATATCTTCAAAAAGTACCATGTGCATCCACCTCTGAAAATCATTCATGAGCGACTTATACTGGAAGCTAAGCGGCTTCTGATCTATACAGACATGAGTATAAAAGAAGTAGCGTATGAACTAGGCTTTGAAGAGGTAAGCCATTTCAACAGAATCTTTAAGAAAATAGTAGAATTGGCACCTTCTCTCTTTGTTCAAAAGTATAAAGAGGAGCTTTCGGGAAAAATTGATAAGTCCGAGGGAAGAATGGTCAATGAAGACAGCTGATCAGCCCCCTACCTTTGAATTGTTCTTTTGATTAATTCATCTTTTAACAATTCAATTATGAGTACTTACAGTATCCCAACCAAAGAAACCGCCAAAGAAGCCTCAAGAGCCATCTTCGAAAACCTTGAAAAAGGGCTAGGTTTTGTTCCTAATCTCTATGCTTACATAGGACATTCTCCTAACGCTTTACAAAGCTACCTGGCTTTTCAGCAGGCACAAGGAAGTGGAACCTTCAAGACTAAAGAGAGAGAAGCTGTGTATTTGGCCGTAAGTCAGGTGAACGGTTGTAGATATTGCCAGAGTGCACACACTGCCTTAGCTAAAATGAATGGATTCTCAGATGAAGAAGCTGTTCAGCTTAGAAACGGAACCCACGCTGATGAAAAACTCAACGTACTGACTAATCTGGCAGCAGACATTCAGCGCACCCACGGTAAACCTTCTCAGGAGTTATTGAATAAATTCTTTGACCTTGGGTATGATGAAGGCGCATTGGTAGATTTAGTTACCCTGGTATC
>JBCDBC010000234.1:0-6993 GCA_039184535.1 Bacteroidota bacterium
GTCTTCTCTATCTAACTCACATGTGTATTACAGGCGGCCTTTGCACATCTGACGCCATCTAATGCTGCAGACATAATGCCACCAGCATAGCCAGCACCTTCTCCGCATGGGTATAAGCCTTCTACTTCTGGGTGCATACAGCTTTCTCTTTCTCTAGGGATTTTGATAGGAGAGGAGGTGCGGGATTCTACGCCTACTATGACGGCTTCATTAGTCAGGTAGCCTTTCAGTTGCTTTCCGAACAACCTGAAGCCATTCCTAAGTTTATGGGCAACGTGCTTAGGGAGGACTTCCTTCATATTCACGGAGGTTAGCCCCGGTATGTAGGAACAGTCGGGTAGGGTAGAAGAGGGCTTATTATACAGGAAGTCCATGAGTCGCTGAGCTGGGGCTACCTGTTTTCCTCCTCCTGCCTGGAAGGCACGCTGTTCTACTTTTGACTGTAGCTTCATGGCAGATAGAGGAGAATCATCAAAGCCCGGAATATCTTCAGGATTAATCTGTACGACTATGCCTGAATTAGCGAAGGGGTTATTTCTTTTAGAAGGAGACCAGCCATTTACTACCAGTTCTCCCTCTTCAGTGGAGGCCGGGCAAATAATCCCCCCGGGGCACATACAGAATGAATAGACTCCCCTTTCATCTACCTGTTTTACTAGAGAATAGGAGGCTGCGGGTAAGTTTTCGTGCCTGGGGGTCTGATGATACTGAATTTGATCAATAAGTTTCTGGGGATGTTCTACTCTCACCCCGAGCGCAAAAGGCTTAGACTGAATCTGGATATTCTTCTCTACCAGAAGCTTAAAGATATCTCTGGCAGAATGGCCTGTGGCCAGGATAAGCTGCTGGCAATCCCATTTCTCATTGCCATTTACCTCTACCCCTCTTAGTTTACCTCCTTGAACATATATGTCTGTAAGTAAGGTGTCAAAATGAAATTCTCCTCCACAAGCGAGAATGTGTTCTCGCATGTTCTTGATGATTTCCGGCAGCTTATTGGTCCCTATGTGGGGATGAGCATCTATGAGAATATCTTTAGGAGCACCGAAATGTACTAGTAATCTTAATACAGTTTCTGTATTTCCTCTTTTGAGAGAACGGGTATATAGCTTTCCATCTGAGAATGTACCTGCGCCTCCTTCCCCAAAACAGTAATTGCTGTTAGGATTTACAATTCCCTCTCTGGTTAGAGCTGCCAGATCTCTTCTTCTGGCTCTGACCTCTTTCCCTCTATCTATGAGAATGGGTTTTATCCCTTGCTGGATACACGCTAAGGCTGCAAAAAGTCCTGCAGGGCCAGTACCTGCTATGATAACTTCCGGTGCCTGATTCACCATCTGCCATTCTGGCTGAAAGGGAGTAGCTTCTCCATCTCCTACTTCTATTCTCAACACATAGAGAGGCTTCTTTTTTCTGGCGTCTATGGATCTTCGAAGGATGTGCCAGTCTGGAAGTTTATGAGGAGAAAGTTTGAGGGAACGGCTTATGGCCTTTTCTAGGAATGCCTGTTCATGAAGATACTCCGGAGGAACTTGTATGGTACATATTTGAGCCATCCTTCAAAGGTAGGGATGAATTCCTAAAAAATTAGCCTTTCCCTAAGTTGGAATAGGATGAAACATCTGGTTTTGATTAGAGTATCGGAAATCTTGCATACAGAACCCTTCTACTGCCAATTTATCTACGGTTCCTCCATGGGTTTCCTTGGGATAGGATAATTCTTAGCTAAACTTTTTCAACTCTTTCGGGGTAATAGTGCAGTTTCCCCAGAGAGAATATTTGTATGTGGTCTTGTCTTTCTCTCACATGAGAGAAATCAGAGTAGAGGTAAAATAAGGTTTCATCCTTTGTCAAGCACTCATCCTAATCCCCTTATCCTACAAACTACTTCTTCTGATCTTTTATCATTTACAAAGAAATCATTCTCAAGTGGGCAGAAGATACTAAAGCTAATATACCTGACAGGAGGAGTGGTTCTTCCTACAGACCTAAATGGGTAGAATATGAACCCAAAGACCTTCCCTGTTGAAACCAGTAACATTAGTACAGGGCTTTATATTCTGACTGTACAGTATGGAAGCTTTAGCTTCAGAGACAAAATTTTCATCTGAAGAAAGTGATATGGGGTACCCTCTTAGGACAGGTAAGGCATATATTGAACTGATAGCTAAGGAACCCCCGGCTATTATTGCCTATAGAGTTTCGGTTTTGACCAATGTGGCTTTCCAGTAATAGGGAAGCTGTTGAAAGGTAAGCAATTCTAACCCCACTTTAGATAGATTTAGGAATGCTTGTTCTTCGGGAAAATTCTTAAGAATCTCAAAGCGTTCTCCTGACTCCAGCTTTCTCGTTTGATAGGTATTGCCCGCTGCGTCTGTTCTGGCTATAGGCGTACTGCTTCCTTCAACATATTTGTTATCCAGAAGAATAATTTGGCCGCCAGGAGCAAGTTTCTCAAGTATGGAATGAAAAAAGGCGGCTTCCTTTTCTTTGGGTACGTGAGAATACACAAAGCCTCCAAATACTACTTCATACATTTCATTTAGGGAAGAAAGCTCATAATAACTCCCCACCTGAAAGTAAATAGTACATCCATATTCTCTCAAAGCAGCCTCATTTAGTACAGCCTGATTGATGTCTATACCAGTGATACTGGCGGCTTGCTGGGAAAGATATTGAGTCCAATAACCAGTTCCACATCCTATGTCCAGTACTTTTTTACCTTCTACCATCTCGGGCAGCTCTTTTCTGAGTAAGGTCAAATCCGCTTGACGTTCAGGCTTGAAGTATACTTTATCGTGTTCTTTGGCACGTTTGGCATAGTAGGTTTCTAGTTCCTGCATGGTAGATATAGGATTAGCCTTTTTTCTTTTTCAGTTTCAAGGACTCTATTTCTAGTAATTGGATGCTTTTTTGGATTTGTTTATCAACATCTTTCAGCCTGATAATGCTATAAATCAGACTCCTTTTTTTGCCGTCAGTGATACTGTCAAAAATATGTTTCGCATCTGGATCTTGTTCCAGTAAGGCCGCCAGTGCCTCAGGTATTTCTACTCCTAATGGATTAGGGTCTTCCTGGATTTCAAAAGAGATGCTGTCCCCCAATTCTTTATTTAGCTTATCCAGGTATTTCTTGGCCAAAATCAAGAAGAAATTCCCATCCCCTAGGTGATTTAATCCACAAGAAAAAGAGTATTGTTTCTCCAGGATACAAATGAGTCTGGTAGCCCTCTTCTTGGGTAATTTCTCTACCACTTCCGCATCAAGGTGTAGATAGAAGTACCCACCTCTCTTTTTCTCAAGCTGTTGTATAGGTTGGGTGAACATAGGCATCTTCATGATTCCTTTTACATAAGGAAATATAGATAAAGAGAATTGTTTAGGTCAGGAGAAAAAAAACCACCTCTTGTTGGGAGGTGGTGAGCAGTGCTCTATTCAGTTAAAAGTGTTGAGATCATTCAACAACAGTCTGTCAGAGTACTTATTGCTGAACTTGGTATATCTAATTTCTCAGCTTTGTGAACAAATATTTCAACATAAATATATCAGTATATTCCCTTAACTACAATCGTTTCTGCCTGATAATGAGTTATTTAGAATGGTTCTAAGGCCAGTTCTTATGAGAGAAAGGGAATATTTATCTACTTGAAGGACACTTGTTGTATACTTAATACATTTCTGATAAAGATCGGAGAGTAAGTGAGGGAGAATAGCCTAAGGTATCCATGGTTTTCCCAAATCTATTGAGCCAGACAGGGATAAGACCAAAGGCAGCTGACCCACTGATGTCCCAGGTATTGGATGAAACAAAGGCAATTTCGGAGGGAGCTAACTGGAATTGATCAACAGTTATTTGATAGACTGAAGGGTGAGGTTTAAACATCTGCACAGCATCCACACTTAGAATGGCATTCAAGTGCTTAGAAAGCTGGTTATGTTCCATCGCAGTGGACAGCATGGCAGGATCTGCATTAGATAAAACCGCCAGAGAATAGGATTCACTTAATCGCTCTAGGGCTGATTTTACGTCTTCATAGGCAGTGAGTTCGAAGTACCCCCTGACCAGGCCTTCTTTGATGGAGTGAGTTAACTTAATCCCCAAATGTTGGCAGGCAAACTCCAGTGCTTCTCCCGTAACAGTAGAGAAGGGACGATATTCCTGCATGAGGCCCCTAAGCCAAGTGTATTCTAGCTGTTTCTGCCGCCAAACTTGATTGACGGCTTTGGCCTTTGCGCCAAAGTGTTTCTCCAGTTTGGCATCTAATGCGTCAATACTCAGCAACGTGCCATATGCATCAAAGACAATGGCCCTTACGGAAGGAGGAAGTAGCGCCATTAGAGATATTGATTTTTTACTGAAATGATTTCTGCCATAATGCTCATGGCTATTTCCTTGGGACTCTTGGCGTGTATGCCTACCCCTATAGGAGCATGAATTCTCTCTATGTCTGATTCCGTAAAACCTGCTTCTGTCAATCTTTTCACTCGCTTAGCATGGGTTTTCTTGCTACCAAGAGCGCCTATATAGGCTACCTGAGAAGGAAGTAGAATGTGGAGGGCGTTATCATCTATCTTGGGATCGTGAGAAAGGACTACTGCATAGCTGTAAGCATCTAATGATAAATTCTCCAGCACCTCAGCTGGGTAGACATCATGTAACTGATCAGGAGGGGTAGAGAACTGCGTCTTTTGGGAGAAGATGCCTCTGGGATCTATAACTATACTTTCGAAGTCATACATATTGGCTAGGGTAACCAGGTCTACTGTAATATGAGCGGCCCCTATGATGATCATTTGGCTTTTTCTGGGAAATACTTGAATGAAGTATTCAGTACCAGCCTGCATACTTACCATATGTTTTCTCTCTGAGTAAGCTTGCATAGCTGCTTCCAGCACCTCATCAGCTATGGGAGCTCCCAGCGTAGTCTGATCAGGGAGAACCAAGGTATGAGAAACCAGTCCATCTTTCAGGGGGGTAATCCAGACACAGCCCTCATTATGGGTAAGGCAATGATGTAGCTTTTCCCAAGCTTCCTTTTCCTGCGCTTCTTCTTTAAAGGCAGGAAATTGCTCGGCGAATACACGAATCTTCCCTCCACAACTTAGTCCTACCTCCCAAGCCTCCTCATCGGCTACGCCGTAGTGCAGGCGTAGCCCGTGACCTGATTCAGTCAGTGGTACAGCAGCCTTGAGTACCGCTCCTTCCACACAACCGCCACTCACTGAGCCTGCCATTTCCATCTCGGAAGAAACCAACATAGCAGAACCTACAGGTCTGGGCGAGGAGCCCCATGTCTGTATGACACGCGCCATGGCAAAGGGCTTATCTTCCGCTATCCATTGCTCAATTTTGGGGAGTAACTCTTTCATGTCGAGAAAAGATTTTGTTGAATATACGCCTATTGATAACAAGTCTGAAGGAAAGATGGTTCTTGGAACATTCTCACGAGCTTCGTATTATCATTAAAAGACAAAAGAGGGACATGGCAATTGTAAGCTTCACTACTGCGCTTAAAAGATTCTTTCCAGACTTGAATAAAAAGTCTTTCTCAGGAGAAAATGTGGCTGAGGTATTATCAGAGGTTGAAAAAGAGTTCCCCGGTATCAGAGAATATCTACTAGACGAGCAAGGAGAACTGAGAAAACACATTAACATATTCCTTAGAGGAGAACTGATTGCTGACAGGGTTGCACTCAGCGACTCAGTAGGGGAGCAGGATGAAGTCCTGGTGTTTCAGGCACTTTCAGGAGGATAATTATGCAAAAGGACATACTACTGGTTGGGAGCTCTAAAGGGCTCATTGTGTGGAAACATTATCAGGGGAAATGGGACATACAGGAGGTACATTTCAGAGGCTTTCCGGTTTCTTTAGTATACGTAGATGAGCGTACCCAAACCTGGTGGGTAGGCATCAGCCACAGACATTGGGGGCAGAAGCTCCATTTCTCTAAAGACTATGGAAATAGCTGGCAGAGCATTCCTACTCCCATTTATCCGAAAGGGAGCGAGTATAGAAAAGGAAGACCTGCCAAACTCAAAAAGATATGGTCTTTGGCAGCTGGAGGAGTGGATGAGCCGGAAGTTTTATGGATGGGGACAGAACCTGGAGGTTTGTTCAGGAGTGTAGATGGAGGAAAAAGCTTTCAATTGATAGAGAGCCTGTGGAATCATCCCAGCAGAATGGATGAAAACCAGTGGTTTGGGGCTGGAAGGGATGATCCCTTTATGCACGCCATTGTGGTAAATCCTCAGGATAGTAAGCATATCTATATAGCTGTCAGTTGCGCAGGTATCTTCGAAACTAGGGATGGAGGAGAAAGCTGGGAAGCCAGAAATACGGGTTTGGTAGCTACTTATCTACCCAATCCCAGAGCTGAGGTTGGACATGATCCACATGCCCTTAACATGAATCCTCATAATCCTTCCATTCTGTGGCAACAAAATCACTGCGGCATATTTAGAACCACCAATGGCGGAAAAGAATGGCAACAACTCTCCCAGGCTGTGGGTATAGCACACTACGGTTTTGCGCTGGCCACAGATGAAGAAGATCCTGAGAAAGCTTGGGTTATACCTGCCATCAGCGATGAAGAGAGAGTTGCCCATGGATTATCCCTCTATGTAGCTTACACCAAGGATGGTGGGAAAAGCTGGGAAGCACTCAGAGAAGGCCTCCCCCAGGAGTACTGCTTTGACATCGTGTTTAGGCATGCATTCACCAAATCGGGTAATAATATGGCATTTGGTACCACCAACGGAAACCTCTTCCTCTCCGCCAATGAAGGCCAGAGCTGGCAAGCCCTTCACACTCACCTCCCCAGGATAGATTGCGTGGTGTTTACAGGAAGGGGGTAAATGGGCAAAAAAAATAGCTTGGGGTTTAAACCCCAAGCTATTTTTTACAGCATTTTATACCATTTTGTCACCTTAAGAATATATATCCCAAGACAGGAGTCTTGGACCATTTTTCTGAACAAGCTCCTGCTTGTTCA
>JBCDBC010000235.1:0-6977 GCA_039184535.1 Bacteroidota bacterium
GCTTAACAAGTCATTCCCTCATTCAAAACTCAATCATTCTCTCATTCAAAATTAACTCTACCTACTTCCCTGTCTCCACTATCCATTTTTCTGGATCTTCAAAGGAGTCGGGTAGTTTGTAGATGAGAAAATTGAGGATGGTTTCACCTGAGCGCCTGTCTGTTCTCACAGTACCTATGCGTTCGCTGACGGCTACTTCGTCTCCTTTATTGACGTAGCTAATATCTAGGTTGGCGTAGACAGAGCGGTAATCTCCGTGCTCCACGATGACGGCATAGCCGGAAAGAGGGATCTTCTGAACGGCAGTAACCCTTCCATCATAAATGCACCTTACCTCCTGGCCTTTAGGGGTACGTATGTAGACACCATCATTGGTGATTCTGTTGCCGTAGGAGTCTTCAGTTTCTCCAAACTTCCCTACAATGATGCCTTTATTGGATGGGACAGGCCACGAGTGGAAGCCTTTATTACGGTAAAAAGAGGCGGCGTAGTTTTTATCCTTAATGACAGCCAGACCCTGAGTGGAAGCTTCAGCTACGCCAATCATCTTCTTCAGGGACTTACGCTGGTCAGCCAGAAGCTCCTTAAAGTTGTTCTCTTCTTTTTTCAGCATATCGTATACAGACTGCTGTTTCTTTTCTGATTCTTCTAGGCGGGCCATTTCCTGTCTCTTTCCTACTAGCAGACTTTTAGAGCGCTCTATGCTCTCCTGTAACTCTATTTTTCTGTCTGAGAGAAACTGTTGGGAAGCTCTGATTAAGCTGAGCTGCTCTTTTCTGAATTGACTGAACTGCTGGAAGTACAAGGCCCGATAATAGGCTTCAGACAAACTGCTGGCACTGAGTACTGATAACCAGAAATTATCACCATCCATGGATTTATAGGTAAGCTGAACAGTCTTACCATAATTCAGGATAATAGTATCTATATCACTCTCCATTTCCAAAATGATTTCATTCAGCTCAGTAATTTCTCTGGAGTTTTGTTCTATTTCTCCATTCAGCTCAGAAAGCAGAGCTCTTCTTAGGCGGATTTGTTTAGACAAAATATTTAGCTCAAACTCAGTTTTCTGAGTTTGACCCTCCGTTTCACGCAAAAGCTGATCTGTAAGGGAGATCTGATTTTTCAGCTGTTGCTGAGTAGACTCCTTTTCTGATTGACTGTAAAGGGCAAAAGTAAATAAGCAAGCGACAACTAAGGTGCTAACTTTTTTCATATCATTTATAGACCTTCTTATAAGAAGATGGAATTCTAAATTTCGTCGAAAGCTGGTCAGGATTTATCTCCATTCTACTGTGTGCAAATGAGATGGTAGCATCAGAAGGGCTGATCACCTTTATCTGTCCACCTTCCGGTGCTCTAGTCCCTAATAAATTAGAGAAATCACGGTAATATATTTGAGAATGTAAGTCTTTCAGCGTGTTTTGTGCTTCAAGGGAAACTAATTTCGCTTGTCTGGGGTCTATTTGGTAAGCAAGTTCATTTCCTGCCACTATACTCTCATAGATAAAGTTGTCCCCTTTAGAAGCAGGATTTAGCTCTTCCTTTTCCGCAAGTAACACCAGATTCCCCACAAGTACATCCTGCAGCATTTTGATGGACGCATCAAAGCCTATATAGCCTGAGATAGGGGAGAGGTCACTGATGGTTACTATTTTCTGTGTCTTATCCATGAAATAGGCAGAATCCGGGGTAATCAACACCCTAAGTACTTCTACGCCCAGAATGACGGAAACCCGCATCCAAATAAGGCTGTCAGAAATCATGTTTATGCGGTAATTGGCATTTACCTTTATGCCAGATTCAGGTAACCTTATATTAGCTTTCCCTACCAGGCTCATGGTTTCAAATTCCAATTGCTGGTCCAACGTCTCATTAAGGGTTTTTTGGAAGGCAGTTTCATCAGCCTTTACCCCTTCGGTGGTTTTTTTACGGGATTTACAGGAAACTACTATTAAGCTGCCCAATAGAATTACCCAGACAAGATTCCATTTCATAGAGAAGGATTGGTGTTTAGAATTGAAACGCAAAATCTATGCAAAAAAGTGGGCTTTTAAATGGAAGCTGATCGAAAATGTATGTTTACTCTGAGATTACTTAATCATTTTTCGGTCAATATCGAATTTCCTGCCCTTCTGAATGGAGAGGGTCCACTTTTCAACGGCCTCATCTGACTTTCCTAATGCGTGGAGGATATCGCCATAGTGTTCATACATGATTCCGCTTCCTCCCTTGCTGGTGGCCTTTTCTATCCACTCAAGGGCCTTCTTGAAATTAGACTGTTGGAATAGGATCCATGCCTGTGTGTGCTGGAAGGTGGAAGCTTCTGGGAACATGCCCATGGCCTTCTTGATGAGGGAATTTGCCTTATTGAGGTCCTTACCCTGTTCAGCTAATGCGTATGCATAAGCGTTGAGGGTATAGGGATCTTCCGGGTTTATCTCCATGGCGGCGTCTAGCACCTCTTGAGATTTAGTGAAATTCCCTTGCATGCTGTATACACGGCTCAGCTCCTGATAGGCTCTTCCCTTAATCTGGTCAGTAGAAGTATTTAGCTTTACAACCTTTTTTAGTGCATATTCAGCTTCTTCAAATGATCCTTTCTCCAGACTGGCTATCCCATAATACAGCAGGAATTCTTCGTTATTAGGATAATAGGAGAGGGCATCTTCAGAGTCTTTGTATAGCTGTAAATAATTCTCATTCTGAAAGGAACTGTACATCACCTTTAACCATAAATCCGGTCTCGCCGGCTTAAGGTCTAATGAAGCCCGATAGAAATAGTGAGAAGAGTCCATATCGCCGTTGATGGCATAAATGTCTCCTCTGATCTCCAATGGACCTGATGCTTCAGGGTGAGTATCTGTGAGAATGCCTGAAAGTGTACTGATTCTGTCTATTAGTGAGGGTTCCTGCCTTAGGTAGGAAAGAAGGCCTTTGATGATTTCTACTTTTCCTTCCGGCCTGATAGTAGGATTTTTAAAAGCCCTAAAGAGGTATTTGTCAGAAGACTCAAAGTCGTTGATGTTTTTATAATGATCAGCCAAAGTCAGGAGGGCAAATCCATTATCTGGTTCTCTCTCTAGTAATTCTTCCAGGGTTTTGATGGCTTCCAGCATTCTGCCTAATTTTTCAAGCGCATCAAATTTCATCTGGTAATAGGCCGGATTATCCTCATTGATGTTGGTGAGAGATTCTGCTGCTGCAAGTGCTTCTTCTGACTTATTGGTTTGGGAGAATATTTTGTATTTCAGCTTGAGAATAGTTTCCGATTGACCATGCTTTTTCTCGATAGCAGTTAAAGTTTTGATGGCCTTGTCTTCCTGTTCCTGACGGGTATACAGCTCAGCCAGGAATAGCCGCTCATTCAGGTTGTCAGGAAATTTATCTGCTATGTCTTCCTGTAGTTTTAGCGCCTGAGAAAAATTCCCTCTGAATTCATAGGCTTGCCGGAGGGTAGTGTAATACCAGATGTTATCCGGAGCGAGACTGATGGCCCTTTTCCCAAAATCGATGGCATCTTCATAATTTCTAAGCTCCATGGAAAGTTTGGAGATATTATACATGGAGGCGTGATGTTTGGAGTCCAGCTCCAGAACTTTTTTGAAGAGGCCTACTGCTGCTTCAAAATCTCCCCTGATCATATTGGTACAAGCGTCTATGTACAGGTTATCTATCTCTACAGCTGTATTGGGTGCCGAACCAAATTGGGCGTTTACCAGGTTTAAACTGAATAAACCAAAGAGTAGGAAACAGAAATATCTGGAAAAGATCATAGGCCAAAAAATTCATCAGCGCAATTAAGAAGCTGAAAAGAAATATACTAACTAAAGCTGATTTTATCTCGCTTTGGGCGTAGGATTATTACATCTACCTTAAATCTGTAGTAGTAAGCTTTGAACTGTCTTAAATTCCTGTATGACCAAAACCCCCACTCCCTCTTTCAGTGTCTGAAAGCACCTCTACTTCTTCCCAGATCATTTGCTCATGCTTGTTGATCACCATTTGAGCTATTCTTTCTCCCTTTTTAATGGTGAAAGGCTCATAGCTAATATTGACCATGATGACTTTAATCTCCCCACGGTAGTCAGCGTCAATAGTCCCAGGTGTGTTAAGTAGGGTAATACCATGCTTAATAGCCAATCCACTTCTGGGTCTAACCTGAGCTTCATACCCTATGGGTAGTTCAATATACAAGCCAGTAGGAATCAGTGCCCTTTCCAGGGGTTTCAGAATGACCGGCTCTTCATTATTGGCGTGTATGTCTACTCCTGCTGAGGCTGGGGTGGCATAGGTAGGAAGAGGATTGTCTGATTTGTTGATGACTTTGATGGTAAGCATGATCTTATATTAAGCCACAAACATACAATAAGCCTGACGTTTTCTTACCAATTTAGCGCTTCTATCTGTCCTGCCAGGTCAAAATCATTGTCGGTTAATCCACCAGCGTCGTGTGTGCTGAGTCGGATATTCACAGTATGGTAGACATTGGACCATTCTGGATGGTGGTTGGCCTTTTCTGCCAGTATAGCTACCTGTGCCATAAAGCCGAATGCCTGTGTGAAGTCCTTAAAAGTAAAAGTCTTCTTAATGCCATCATTTTCAAATGACCATCCTTCCAGATTAGCTAGTTTGGGGGCTGCGTCAGCTTCCTGATAAACTTTCATCGCTTATGTGAGAATTATTGAGTGTTGAATGAAGAATGATTACCAGGTTAGAGCCTAAGCATAATAGACATTTCATAGACACTCCAGGAAATCATCCCTTCTCTAACTGTTATATCAGGTTTTTCGTTTTTTCTTTCTTGCTGCAGGAAAGAGAATATTATTCAGGATCAGCCTATAACCAGGTGAATGTGGGTGAAGAGAAAGATCGGTTGGGTCTTCTCCTACCAGATGCTGATAATCCTCAGGGTCATGACCTCCATAGAATGTCCACATTCCCTTACCGGAATTACCGTGGATGTAGCGTGCTTCTCCATAAGCTTTTAGTTCTCCCATCACCAGCACATCCGTTTTCAGAATGGACTGTCTGAAGGCAGTGGTTTGGCCCATGAATCCTTTTACGGTACGGGTGTGGTTCTGACATAGCATAGTAGGCACTGGATCCCACTTGGCGGAGAATTCAAAGAGGGTGAAGTAGTCCATATGCTCAGGTACTCTTCTCCCCACATTAGAGTCTATATTGGAAAACTCATATTTGAAGGGATTCATTTCCAGCCTGAAATTCTCAAAGGCGAGGGTATGCCGATAGTTAAGTTTCCTGTTTGCATCAGGGTCTTTAGGGTCTCCATCATACATATAGTCGCAGATGTCTATCCCTTCAGCTGCTAATGCGATATCATAGGTATCCGTAGCGGAACACATGGCGAAGAGGAATCCACCTCCCTCTAAATATCTTTGGATGAATTTGGCTACTGCCAGCTTCATTTGACTTACCTTTTTGAAGCCATAAATCTTGGCTACGTTTTCCTGGGATTTTACCTCATCCTGGTACCACTGTTGGTTTTTGGAGAATTTATAAAACTTCCCGTACTGCCCTGTGAAGTCCTCATGGTGTAGGTGTAACCAATCATAATCTGACAGTTTCCCGTCCAGAACATCAGGGTCATACACTACTTCATATGGGATTTCAGCATAGGTAAGTGCCAGGGTCACAGCATCATCCCATGGCTGTTTATTCTTGGGAGAATAGACTGCTACCTTGGGGGCTTTCTCCAGCTTCACAGCATCCATGTTCACACTCTCAGAAGTGACATAGGCCAGAATCTCGCTTGACTTTCCATCAGAGATTTTTTCATAGCCTACCCCTCTAATCTGCATTTCCTGCTCAAAAGTAGGGGTGTAACGGAACATAAAGCTCCCGCCTCTGTAATTAAGCAGCCACTCTACTTCTACCTGATACTCTAATACCCAAAAGGCCACCCCATAGGCTTTGAGATGATCAGATTGAGACTGATCCATGGGTACTAACAGGAAATCTGCCTTTGCACAGGTTAATGAAAGGCACAGAACAATAGATAACAAATACTTCTGCATACCAGATTACATTAGGAATGGTGTGGAAAGTAGGGTCAGCAAGTGTAGGTATGAAAAACCTTGAGGCTATTCGTTAGGTGTCTATTAATTCAGTAACGTAAGAATTGCCCTTAAGTTTTTCATAATATAGTGAGAAAACTGGTATGCAAAAATAAGAATGCTCATGTCTTGCGCTTTTTCTTGCGCGCAGCGGGAAAAAGTATGTTGTTAAGGATCAATCTATAGCCCGGTGAGTTAGGATGGAGGGCCAGGTCTGTAGGATCTTCCCCTACAAAGTGGCGGTAATCTTCCGGATCATGTCCGCCAAAGTAGGTCCACATTCCCTTTCCTAGGTTTCCGTGAATGTATCTGGCTTCTCCATAGGCTTTTAATTCTCCCATGATGAGGACATCCTTCTTGATAATGCTGGAACGAAAGGCTGTAGTTTGTCCCATAAAGCCCTTTACGGTACGGGTATGATTTTGGGTGAGCATGGAAGGGACGGGGTCCCATTTGGCTGAAAACTCAAAGAGAGAAAAGTAGTCCATATGCTCTGGTACCCTTCTACCCATATTGGCGTCTATGTTGGAAAATTCATATTGAAATGGATTTAGGACCATTTCAAAGTTTTCAAAAGCAAGCGTTTGTTCGTAATCGAGTTTGCTCTGGGCATTCGGGTCCATGGGATCTCCATCAAACATATGCTCACAAATGTCAGTATGAGCTGCTGCCAGGGCTATCTCATAAGTATCCGTAGCAGAACACATGGCGAAAAGGAAGCCACCATCTACACAAAACTTTTTGATGCCCTGTGCCACTGCCAGTTTCATTTTACTCACCTTGGTAAAGCCATAGATCTTAGCAGTGTTTTCCTGGTTCTTAACTTCATCCTGATACCAGGCAGCATTCTTGTAGGACTGGTAAAATTTTCCATATTGGCCGGTAAAATCCTCATGGTGA
>JBCDBC010000236.1:0-6975 GCA_039184535.1 Bacteroidota bacterium
ACTAATATCAAGTATACTTTCAGCAATCATTTCAGCTTCAGAAAGTTTTACATCTTGATGAGAAGGAATAACAAGTCCCTCCAAATGTAGTCTTTCAGAACAATTCTTGTGTGTTATAAATTCTACATTTCTGTTAATAGGAAGTAGGTGCATAGGAACCCAAAGGGAGGCAGATTCTATCCCCAAATTAGCTAATTCTCTTTCAGTTACAGCTTTATGTTCCACTCTTATGGCATACCACCAATAATTAGGAGTAGCCCCCTTTAACGTAAAGTAGCTCTCCACTTTTTTCGCAGTATTTCTTAGCCAAACTTGTTGATAAAGAGAAATCACTTCCTTTTTCCTGCTAAGGATAGTTTCCAGTTTGGCCAATTGGGCGATCCCCACTGCCGCATGGAGGTTACTCATCTTATAATTGTATCCCAGTCCATCATGATAATAAGGGATATGTGTGGTACGCGAGTGATTGATTAATTGTCTGGCCTTTTGGGCTAGTAGTGGGTCCTGCGTCAGAATAGCGCCACCGGCTCCTGTAGTAATGAGTTTGTTCCCATTAAAGCTCAGGCAACCTAACCTTCCAAAGGTGCCTGCATGTTTCCCTTGGTACCAGCTTCCTACTGCCTCAGCTGCATCTTCAATGACAGGAATATGAAAACGGGCAGCTAAACTGATCAGGCGCTCCATTTTTCCAAGATTCCCTAATGCATGAACGGCTAATAAAGCACCTATACGTTTGCCAGATTTTTTATGATAACACTCCCCCTCTTTTATTCTTGTATCCTTTTCAAGAAACCACTCAAGTAAATCCAGGTCCATCTGCCAAAAGTGCTCATCCGCATCTATCAGAATAGGTTCAGCTCGATTATAGTAAATGGCATGTATAGGCGCCACAAAGGTTAAATCAGGTGTGATCACCAAATCATTTTCTCTGACCCCACATATCTGAAGGGCTATATGTAGAGCGGAAGTTCCACTGTTAGTAGCGATTACCTCCCGGGATCCTGTATATAAAGATAGGTGAGTTTCAAACTCTCCGACCAAAGGTCCAGCACTAGAAAGCCAACCATCTTCCAGGCAGGTGAGCACATTGCTCTTTTCTGCATGATCCATAAAGGGCTGGGTGAGTCTAATCATAACCTTACGCGTTAAAGATGATACTGGGTAGAAGCAGTACCTTTATTCTTTACAAACCAATCAAGGGTTTCCATAATCCCCTGCTCCAAATTATGCTCTACTTTCCAGCCAGTTAACTCAAATAGTTTCTGAGAATTTCCTACCAACCTATCTACTTCTGTTTCTTTGGCCCTCATTCTGCTATCTGTCTGCTCAGGAAGAGTGTCATCCTTTCCCATCACACTGGCTATCATGATAATGAGTTCTCCTATGGATGTTTCCTTGCCACTGGAAATATTCAGAGCTTTCCCTATACACGAATCATGGACTAAAATAGTTTCTATCGCTCGGACCGTATCCTTTACAAAAACAAAGTCCCTGGTTGGAAACAAGTTCCCTACTTTCAGTTTTCTTTCCTCTCCTAGTAGTTGGGTAATTACTGCTGGGATAATAGCTCTGACAGATTGCCTGGGACCATAGGTATTAAAGGGCCTGATGATACAGCAAGGCAGCTGATAAGAATGGTAGTAGGATTCTGTGAGTTTCTCTGCCGCAATTTTGGTCGCACTATAGGGAGACTGAGCCACCAAAGGATGTGCTTCATCTATGGGCGTATATTGAGCAGAGCCATACACTTCCGAGGAAGAAATAGTGAGTACTTTTCTATTACCTAACTGCCTGGCAGCTTCCAACACATTTAGGGTTCCCTGTACATTTGTATGCACATAAGAGGATGGTGCATCATAGCTATGGGGGATAGATATCAATGCTGCCAAATGGATTATCGCATCAGATCCCTCTATTACTTTCTGCATAAGAAAGGGATCACGAATATCTCCTGAAATGAGTGTTAAATTCTTATGCTGAGAAATATCTTTTAACCAGCCAATTTGGTTAAAAGAGTTATACATGATAAGGGCCTTAACCTGATAGCCTTTCTCTAGCAAATGTGTCACCAGATGGCTTCCAATGAATCCTTCTGCTCCCGTGACAAAGATGCTAGTTGACATGTGTGCTTATTGATGGAAAAAAGAGTGATCTGGCCTTATGAAAGTCTTCTGGTGTTCCTATATCAATCCAATTTTCATTAATTCTGTAGATTCCAGCTCTGAAGCTTTTCTGTAACAGCCCATCAAAAAGTTCCGTTACATCCATATACTCGTAAGCAGGAATATAGCTTAAAATGGATGGCTCCATTACATAGATACCTGCATTAATGAGATGTTTGAGAACTGGTTTTTCATCAATGGAAATTAGTTTTCCCGCATCTACTTCCACTATTCCATAAGGATAGGGCATACTGTGCTCTCTCACGCACATAGTGGCTTCCCCATCCTGTTCGAGGTGATATTGCCAAAGGCTATCAAAATTCAGGGAGGTAAGAATATCTCCATTGATCAGCAAAAATGTCTCTACAGGCTTACTATTTAACATACCCAATGGACCAGCTGTTCCCAGGTAATCATCTGGCTCTTCCAGGTAGGAGATAGACACATCCCATCTTTCCCCATTCCCAAAATATTCTTTGATGAGTTCTGCTTTATACTTTACACTGATGATGAAGTGAGAAAACCCAAATTTCCTAAGATGTAGTAAACTGTGCTCCAAAATAGGTTTTCCTGAAATTTTAAGTAGAGGCTTTGGTAGTCCATCTGAAAAAGCTCTCAGCCTGGAACCCAGGCCCCCTGCCATAATGATGGCTAATCTTCCTCTTTTCTCACGTGGATGTTCAGTTATCATGTAGCTTCCAAATTTAACTTACCCGTTGAACACTGCCATTTTTCAATGAATATTGCTGATTACTTTCGGGACAGCTGGCGTACCCACTTCCATCAAAATGTAATCTCCGTCCGTACTCGCTCATCCATCCTATCTGTCTACCGGGGTTACCTACCATTAATGCATACGGGAGAACAGATTTTGTAATAACAGCTCCTGCTCCAATAAATGCATAATGACCTAACTCTTTTCCACAAATTATGGTTGCATTAGCTCCTATGGTAGCGCCTTTGCGGAGAATGGTGGGTTTATACTCATGCTTCCTAGAAACTGCACTTCTAGGGTTAATGACATTGGTGAACACAGCAGAGGGACCAATGAAAACTTCATCCTCACAGATTATTCCGTCATACAAGGAAACATTATTCTGAATTTTCACATTATTCCCTACCCTAACCCCACTGGCTATGAATACATTTTGACCAATCGTACAATGGTTTCCAACGGTACAAGCTGACATGATGTGTGAAAAATGCCAGATCTTTGTTCCTTCACCTATCGTACAACCGTCATCTACTACTGCTGTCTCGTGTATGAAAATCTGCTGCATGTAGACTATATCCCATCTTATCTTACAGGGTAGCTCTCCAAAAGTAGTATTTTCGATTCAAATATCTAATTTAAGGCAGTTCAACAATCAAAGAGGGCTTAATTTAGGCCCTTACTATTATGGAGCATATACATCCTATTTTCGACCAAATCCTTTCTCGTTCAGCTAAAGAAGAAGCCTTAAAACAGAAAGCCAAGGTGATTTGGTTAACAGGTCTATCCGGTTCTGGGAAAAGTACCATAGCCAAAGCAATAGAAAAAGATCTTCATCAGATGGGCTATTTCACCAAGTTGTTAGATGGAGACAACATCCGTACAGGCCTTTGTAAGGACCTTACTTTTTCTGAAAGCGATCGTAAGGAAAATATTCGTAGGATTGCAGAAGTGGCAAAGCTATTTGTGGAAGGGGGGGTGATTTGTATATGTTCATTTGTGAGTCCTACTGAGGCCATTAGAAATATGGCTAGAGATATTATTGGAGAAGAAGACTTTAAACTGGTATTTGTAAATGCTTCTCTGGAAACTTGTGAAGAAAGGGACGTCAAGGGTTTATACAAAAAAGCACGTGCAGGAGAGATCAAAAAGTTTACGGGAATTGATTCTCCTTTTGAAACACCTTTAGCACCCTTTTACGACTTAAAAACTGACAGTAAGGACATTGAGACTTGCAAAAATGAACTTATGACGGCAGTTTTGCCCGAGATAAAAGGTTAACTGTCAACACATTTTCAGTTAGCTGTATTTTTTTAAGCAATTAGACAATCAGACTCCTGAAAAGGAAGTGATTTTTTGGACCATAAATCAATAATAAAGTGGATTACAGACTTAGCCATCTGAAACAGCTAGAGGCGGAAGCCATTTACGTTATTAGAGAAGTTGCGGCTCAATTTGAGAATCCTGTTCTGCTGTTTTCAGGCGGAAAAGATTCTATCACCTTAGCCTACCTTGCAAAAAAGGCATTCTTTCCTGCTAAGATTCCCTTCCCATTTATGCACATAGACACAGGACATAACTTTCCTGAGACTATTGAATTTAGAGACAGATTTATCGCAGACCTGGGGGTAAAGCTGATTGTAGGCTCAGTTCAGGAATCTATTGATAACGGATTAGCTGTTGAGGAAAAAGGACCTAACCCAAGTAGAAACGCCATCCAGAGTGTTACCTTACTTGACATGGTAGCCAGACACAAGTTTGATGCTTGTTTAGGTGGTGCCAGAAGAGATGAAGAAAAGGCCAGAGCCAAAGAAAGATTCTTCTCACACAGAGATGAATTTGGACAGTGGGAGCCTAAAAACCAGCGTCCAGAGCTTTGGGACCTGTATAATGGATTTAAAAATCCCGGAGAAAATTTCCGTGTATTCCCTATCAGTAACTTCACTGAGATGGATATCTGGATGTACCTAAAGACTGAGCAGGTGCCTTTACCAAGTCTCTACTTTGCCCATGAGCGTACAGTAGTTAACCGTGGTGGAGTATTACTAGGAAAGTCTGAGTTCATTACCCTCATGGAAGGGGAAGAATATGAGAATAAGATGGTTAGGTTCCGTACCATTGGAGATTCTACCTGTACAGGAGCTGTTCTGTCTGATGCCACTGACATTGATAAGGTGATTCAGGAAGTATCAGCTACCCGCCAGACTGAAAGAGGAGCAAGAGCTGATGATAAGCGTTCTGAGAGCGCCATGGAGGACAGAAAAAAGCAAGGGTATTTCTAGAAGTATTTTTTTAACAGACAATCATTAACAAAACATTATACATGGATTTATTAAGATTTTCGACGGCTGGAAGTGTGGATGATGGAAAAAGTACACTCATAGGTCGCCTGCTCTATGATACTAAATCCATTTTCGAAGATCAGATAGAGGCGATTGAAAGAACGAGTGAGAGAAGAGGATCAGAGACGATAGATTTGGCCTTATTAACTGATGGCCTGAAAGCGGAAAGAGAACAAGGGATCACCATAGATGTAGCATACCGCTATTTTGCTACCCCAAACCGTAAGTTCATTCTGGCTGATACGCCTGGACACATACAGTACACCCGTAACATGGTTACAGGAGCTTCTACTGTAAACCTGGCCATCATCCTGGTAGATGCAAGAAACGGGGTAGTTGAGCAAACCAAAAGACACTCATTCATCGCTTCTCTTTTAGGAATTAAACACCTGGTAGTAGCCATCAACAAGATGGACCTGGTAGACTATTCTGAAGAGCAATATGAGAAGATCAAGAAACAGTACGAAGAATTCTCTTCCAAGCTGAATGTACCTGATATCCGCTTTATCCCTATCAGTGCCCTGAAAGGTGATAACGTAGTGGACAAGAGTGAAATGACACCATGGTACAAAGGTTCTCCTCTACTTTATACCCTGGAAAATGTACACCTGACAAACGACCACAACTTTGTAGACAGTCGTTTTGCGGTACAGTATGTGATTCGTCCTCAGACTGACGAGTACCATGACTACCGTGGGTATGCAGGAAGAGTAGCCAGTGGGGTTTACAAGCCTGGAGATGAGATCATCGTGCTTCCATCCGGATTTACTTCCAAGATCAAGTCCATTGATACACATGAAGGGCCAGTATCTGAGGCATTCCCTCCTATGTCTGTAACCATCACACTAGAGGATGACATAGACATCAGCAGAGGAGACATGATTGTAAAGCCTCACAATCAGCCTACTATCAGCCAGGATATTGAGGTAATGGTTTGTTGGATGAATGATAAACCTCTGAATCCTAACGGAAGATATAAATTACGTCATACTACCAGAGACGCCAGATGTGTCATCAAGGATGTGAGATATAAAGTAGACGTAAATACGCTGCACAGAGTGGAGAATGACAAGAACATTGGATTGAATGATATCGGGAGAATCCTCCTGAGAACCGCCACTCCACTTACCTTTGATGAGTATACCAGAAACCGTACTACAGGTAGTATGATCATCATTGATGAATTTACTAATGAGACTGTAGCGGCAGGTATGATCGTGAACAGACAAGATCGCCAGTAAGCACATACATAAGCAACCATTTTGTAAAAGCCTCTTCCACCTTTGGGAGGGGCTAACTTTTTGGAACTATGAGGAAATGGGAAAAAGGATGAAGGCATTTGATAAAACAGCTGTCCTGTAGGATTGGTTTTATGGATGGGCCGCCACCCACACCTCCCCATCTTCAAAAATCTCTTTCTTCCAGATGGGGACAGTCTCTTTGAGCGTATCTATGCAGTATTCGCAGGCTTCAAAGGCCGCTTTTCGGTGGGGAGTAGCTACCGCGATAATCACCGCTATCTCCTGAATCTTCAACACGCCCGTACGGTGATGGATCGCAATCTTTTCACACTTCCATTTCTCCTCAGCCTGTACCGCTATTTTGCGCATCTCGGAAACTGCCATGGGGCCATAGGCTTCAAACTCCAGCCGCACCACCTCTTTGTTGGATAGTGATCAGCCATTTATGCGCACTACGCAGTCATGAATACGTATCGATAGTGCCCACTAAGCTTAGGCAAAGTCTGGTCGGAGGTCAA
>JBCDBC010000237.1:0-6957 GCA_039184535.1 Bacteroidota bacterium
GGTGTATTATTAGGACTCCAAAATATTGGGTGGACCCTTAAGTATGATAGCTTCGAGGTAGCTGAGCATAATCAGGTTTCTTTGGAATATAGAGCGCCCCAGAAATATTCCACTACACCTTCTACCTATCCACAGGGAAGCCTGATCTGCTTTGATATAACCAGTCCCGGTGGTGAAGATTTTGTCTATCACTTTAAGGTTATTTTCCAGGATAGAAATGGGACATCTTATTCTCAGGAAATTTACGGACAGGGAGTATTTCCCCCCGTGATTAAGGACCCAGAAACCATGGAAAAGGAAGGAGCAGTTCCTGAGCGGGTATCTTAATAGCACATATAGGGCTTGAAAATAAAAGCTAATTCCTCCATTTCTTTTGATGGGCCACAGGAATTAGTTTTTTTGCATCCTTCAAAATGGAATCAAGATGAAGGTACTGCTTATTGGCGGTGGTGGTAGAGAGCATGCGCTTGCCTGGAAAATGGCCCAATCCCCTCTGTGTGAAAACTTATACATAGCACCCGGTAATCCGGGGACAGCCTTGGTGGGAACCAACATAGGTATGGGGGTAACTGATTTTCCTGCTATCAAGTCATTTGTTAAGGAACATAAGATAGATACTGTTGTAGTAGGGCCAGAGCAGCCATTGGTAGAAGGGATAGTAGAAGCACTTTCAGAGACTAATGCTTTTGTGGTGGGCCCTAATCAGCGCGCAGCAGCTCTTGAAGGAAGCAAGGCTTACAGCAAGGCCTTTATGCAGAAGTATGGTGTCCCTACTGCTGCCTATCAGGAATTTGTATCTGGAGAAGAAGAAAAGGCCATTGCCTACCTGGATGGTATGAAGCTACCCATAGTGGTAAAAGCCAGTGGACTGGCAGCCGGAAAAGGTGTCTTGATCTGTGAAGACAAGGAGTCTGCCATAGAGGGAATCAGAGAGATGCTATCTGGAGAATCTTTCGGAGAAGCGGGGAAAACCATAGTGGTGGAAGAATTTCTCAAGGGAATAGAGATTTCCATTTTTGTCCTGATTAATGGGGATGAGTATGTCATTCTCCCCTCTGCCAAAGACTATAAACGCATAGGAGAGGGAGATACTGGCCTAAATACAGGTGGTATGGGAGCGGTTTCACCGGTACCTTTTGCAGATGCAGCCTTTTTGGCTAAGGTAGAGGAGGAGGTCATAAAGCCTACTATGAAGGGTCTTAAGGAAGAAAATCTGGATTACAGAGGGTTTATCTTCATAGGACTGATGGTAGTAAGTGATGTGCCCTACGTACTCGAGTATAACGTAAGAATGGGAGATCCTGAGACGGAAGTAGTCATGCCCAGGCTGGAAACAGATTTACTTGTTTTATTCGAGGCTATGAAAAGTAATTCGCTTTCCTCTCAGGCTATCAAGATAAAGCCTGAAACTTGCTGTACGGTGATGATGGTAAGCGGAGGATACCCTCAGACATATGAAAAAGGCAAGACCATTACGGGAATAGACCAGTCTGTAAACAGCCTCATCTTCCATGCAGGAACTAAGGAGGAGGATGGAGAGTTAAAAACCAACGGGGGGAGAGTAATGGCCGTAAGTAGCTATGGAGAAAGCATAGAAGAAGCCGTCCATTCTTCTCTGAAGGTAATAGACCACATTGAATTTGAAGGAAAGACTTTTAGAAAAGATATAGGGAAAGATTTAATCAGCTAACCACCTTGCTATGAAAAATTATATTCTGGTTTTCAGCATCATTACACTAGCCTTTTTCGGTTGTCAGCCTGCAGCAGAGCAGTACATAGACCCTACAGGCACCTGGAGAGTCACTTTTGATCTGGGAGAAGTAAGCCTGCCCACTATGATCACAATTGAAGCTAGTGGTGAAAATCAATACACAGCATCTCTGGTAAATGGAGAAGAGACCCTAGATGTGGAGAGTGTTACTATGCAGGGAGATACCCTCAGGTTG
The DNA here is from genome assembly GCA_039184535.1 of Bacteroidota bacterium. Taxonomy (GTDB): domain Bacteria; phylum Bacteroidota; class Bacteroidia; order J057; family J057; genus JBCBKZ01. The sequence continues at coordinate 1,947 of JBCDBC010000237.1, forward strand.
AGAATGGCCATTTTTGATACTGAAATGGTGGGGGTGATTAATGCAGAAAGCAAGTGGGAAGGAACCTTCACCAATTACTCCAGAAGCAAGGATTACCAGATTCCCTTTTCTGCTGATAAGGGCATTGAGAATAGATTTATTACACAGGAGGCACTAGCTGCTAACGATATATCTGGTAGGTGGGAAACCTATTTTAGTCCTGATGATCCGGAAGGTCGTTCGCCTGGTATTGGTATTTTCCAGCAGGAAGGAAAGAATGTCAAAGGAACCTTTCTCACAGAAACAGGAGACTACAGGTTTCTGGAAGGAGTGGCTGAAGGTGATAGCCTGAAGCTTTCCTGCTTTGATGGGGATCATGTATTCTTATTTCTGGCTGAAAAAAATGATGAAGGAAAACTAAACGGGACATTTTATTCCGGTACTCACTGGGTAGAGCCATTTACTGGAGAATTAAATGAAGAATTTGAGCTGAGAAATCCCGATGAGTTGACATACCTGAAGCCGGGTTATGAGAAAATGGCTTTTAGCTTCCCTGACCTGGGGGGTAATATGGTTTCTCTTGAGGACCCTATCTTTCAAGATAAGGTGGTGGTAGTGCAGATCATGGGTTCCTGGTGCCCCAACTGTATGGACGAAACTAAGCTTTTCGCCAAGTATCATGATAAATTCCATGATGATGGGCTGGAGATAGTCGCTCTAGCTTATGAGCGTGCTAAAGGTTTTGACCAGGCCAGCAAGAGTGTAAAAAGACTAAAGGACCACTTTGGGCTACAATATCATACCTTGATAGCAGGAACCTCCAATAAGACGGAGGCAGCGGAGACACTGCCCATGCTCAACCACATCATGTCATTCCCTACGTCCATTTTTATTGACAGAAAAGGGAGAGTGAGAAAAATTCACACAGGCTTCTATGGCCCAGGTACAGGGAAGTACTACGATCAGTTTGTGGAAGAAACGGATGCTTTCCTTACTAAGCTATTGGCAGAATCTTAATGCATCTGCTGCCTTATGCTTTTATTTTTGGGAGGGGTAGCTTCTTCTCCCAGATTAAAGCAACGCCTGCATCTGGGTTCGTAGCTGTCTTTTTCGCCCACTAGGACTTGTTCGTCATTAGCCTTGTCTAGCCGGTAAGAAAAGTTAGCTATGTTCCCGCAGACCTGGCAGATGGCGTGGACCTTAGTAATAAACTCAGCATTGGCTAGTAGGTCAGGCATTACCCCAAAAGGCTTTCCCTGGAAATCCATGTCTAGTCCTGCGACAATTACCCTTATCCCTTGATTAGCAAGGGTTCTCACTACACCCACCAGTGCCTTGTCAAAAAACTGGGCTTCATCTATGCCCACCACTTCGGCATTATCCACCTTGTCCAGGATAAGCATGGCATTCTCTACGGGAGTAGAAATGATGGAGTTTCTGTCGTGAGAGACAATTTCCGTTTTGCTGTATCTGTTATCAATGATGGGCTTGAAGATCATGACCCTCTGGTTCGCAATTTGGGCTCTGCGAATTCTCCTGATGAGCTCTTCTGTTTTACCGGAAAACATGCTGCCGCATACGACTTCTATCCAGCCACTATTGAGATTGTGGGAGTTTACCTCGATGAACATGTTGGAACAGGGTTAGAATGATGGTTAACGTGCAGTTAATGGTGACAATTCAACGCAAAATGTGTCACTCTTAATATAATGGACAATGAATATAAACCTCTTTCAGCCAAAATGCGTACTTTGTAAGTGATTTATTAATGAAAGAACATGAAAAAACTCTTAGGAATTTTTGCGGTACTGATTGGCCTTAACCTGGCTGCCCTGGCACAAAGTAAAGACTTACCTGATTTCTCATTTCTGGACCTTGAGGGGAATATGTTTTCCAAGACGGAGTTAGTAGCCGGCAAGGGAACCATTTTTGTCTTTTTTGATCCTTATTGTGATCACTGTGCTACGCAAGCTACATGGATAACAGAGGCTGCAGCAGAGTTTAATGATGTTCAGTTTGTCTGGGTTACCACAGAAACGCAGGCACCTACCCTAAATTTTTACAACCAACACTTTAAAAATTCTGGCCTAAAGTATATCACAGTCTTGAGAGATGTGGACTTTATGTTTGATACTTATTTCGGCTATACAGTGGTGCCAGGCATTATTATCTATGATGAGAGCGGGAGAAGAGTTAAGAGCTTCAATGAAGAGACCAGACCAGAAGTTATGCTGTCTGCGCTCTAGGCATTTTCTCTTACCTTTGTTTAAGAATTTAACACACACAAGCTGAAATGGGATTAAAAGACACCATTAACCAAGACATGAAAGCAGCCATGAAGGCTAAGGACCAGGCTGCCCTTAGAACGCTAAGATCCATTAAGGCTGCCATATTAGTGGTAGAAACTTCAGAGGGAAGGACCCCCGGAGAATTAAAAGCTGATGAGGAGATGAAGCTGCTTACCAAGCAGGCGAAGCAGAGAAAAGATTCTCTGGAGCAGTTTGAAAAAAATGGAAGAGAAGATCTGGCAACTATTGAAAGAGAAGAATTATCCGTTATTGAAAAATATTTACCTAAGCAGCTTTCCGAAGAAGATGTAAAAGCTAAGGTAGAGGAAATTATTTCAGAAACTGGTGCCAGTACCATGAAGGATATGGGAAGGGTGATGGGACTGGCTTCTAAAGCTATGGCCGGACAGGCTGATGGGAAACTGATATCTAAGTTCGTCAAAGAAATACTATCCTAAGGGTCCACAGTAGGCTCAAAAAATTTTAATCCTCACATTGTGGAAGATACTTATGTACTAAATCCGCTCGACCTTATCATCATTGGGATCATCCTTTTCGGTATGGTTCGCGGATCTCAAAAAGGATTATTCGGGATTTCCACTACGGTAATTTCAGTCTTCGTAGCGGTTATTTTTGGATTTAGATTTAGATTCTGGATAGAGAGTATTTATCTGGGTATGAATGTAAAACTTTCTCCTGAAGGTTTGGCCTTCCTTAGCTTTGTAACTGCCTTTGTGGTGGGCTACATACTAGTCTCTTCCATTCTCAGGATGCTTACTGATACGCTTTCCAAGATTAACATAGGGATAGATAAAGCACTGGGCGCCATATTTGGAGGGACCATGGCGGCTATAGCGCTTTCTTTGGTTTTGTTTGCTTTAAGCTTTGTTGGCTTTCCTTCTCAGGAAAATGCTAAAGGCTCAGTAACCTATGGTTATGTTCAGTCATTTGCCAGGTATTCTCTTGGACTTATTCCTAAGGCCCTCAAAGCAGCCAATGAGCAGATCCAAAAATACGGTAAAGAGTATATACCCCCACCAGAGGATGAAGAGCAGGTAGACTCGGAAGATACCTCTACTCCTACAGAATCAGATAAGCCTAGGGCTATCCGTTGATGCTGGATAGCGAATAAGCAATTATTGTAGACAACCCATCTAGGGAGATCAATCGTTCTAAGTTAAGAGGGGCAGGCAAAATGAGAGTAGTGATAATTTGGTACCTGTTGTAGAAGCTATTTTCGCCGTAAGGCTGCTCTTATATTGCTCATATAACCCGTTGTAAGTCAAGTTCCAGAATCGGTCAGGGAATTGGTGTGGAAAGAGTTTTTTGGAGTAGGACGAAATGACTGATAAATTGCAGGCTTACATTACTTTAATCTGAAATTATGAATCCTACTGTACGATCTGAGCAAGGATTTAAGTATATAGAGGAAGGTGAGGGGCCGGTTTTGATGTTACTTCATGGACTATTTGGCGCATTAAGTAATTTTCGTGAAATTTTTGACGCCTTTTCCTCTCGCTACAGAGTGATCATTCCCCTTATTCCCATTTACGAGCAAACCAAAGTAAAGTCCTCTGTGGAGGGATATACAGGCTATATAGAAGAATTTGTTGATTTCAAGCAGATAGATAAGGCTACGCTACTAGGGAATTCTCTGGGAGGACATATAGCCCTAGTTTATTCACTAAGAAGACCAGAGAAAGTAGAGTCATTAATCCTTACAGGAAGCTCAGGATTATTTGAGTCTGGTATGGGTACAGGTTTCCCTCGTAGAGGATCTTATGAGTATGTAGCAGAAAGAGTGGCTTACACCTTCTATTCTCCAGAGGTAGCTACCAAGGAGCTGATAGATGATGTGTTTGGAATTGTGAATGATAATTACAAAACACTCAGAGTACTGAAAGTGGCCAGATCCGCTCAGAGGCACAATATGCGAGACGATTTGCACAGAATACACGTACCTACCCTACTTATTTGGGGTTTAAATGATAATATTACCCCGCCCCATGTGGCACATGAGTTTGATAAACTGATTCCTGATACAGAACTCAAATTTATAGACAAGTGTGGGCATGCGCCTATGATGGAGCATCCAGAAATCTTTAACCAATACCTTGAGGGTTTCCTCAACAAGCATATAACTGTAACCACCTGATGATTGCTCGTGAATTCATATCAGATACGGTACCTTCTGTAAAATCTACAGATTCCGCCGGGAGAGCCCTTGACTGGATGAATCAGTTTAAGGTAGCTCAGCTCCCTATAGTAGATCAGGGAAGGTATTTGGGTATGGTCACAGAGGATGATATTCTGGAAGCTACAGATCTTTCTCTTTCAGTGGCAGAAATCAGACTAGGTGGCTGGGAAAGTGCAGCCATATATGAGGACAAGCATATTTATGAGGCCATAAGGCTCATGAGTATGCTCAAACTGGAAGTGTTAGCTGTTCTGGATGTTAATGATCAGTTTCAGGGAATTATCACCATCAGAGATGTGTTGAATTTTCTAGAAAAACTGTTCTCCATACAAGAGCCTGGAGGAGTGATGGTAGTGGAAATCCCCAAAAATGGCTACGTTCTGTCAGAGATAGGAAGAATAGTAGAATCTACAGATGCCAAAATTCTGAGTTTGTATCTTTCCAGTAAACCAGATGATACTGGATTTATTGCAACCCTTAAATTGAATGTAGAGGACCTTTCTAGGGTAGTAGCAAGTTTCGAACGCTTTGATTATCGGGTCATTAA
>JBCDBC010000238.1:0-6953 GCA_039184535.1 Bacteroidota bacterium
AAGTTCACATACCCTATAAATTCATTTTTCTTCAGAATTTTTTTCATGATATATATCCCTGCTTCTTAAGTTCATCTACTAAGTACTTAATTTGATATCGTTTTAACTCGTTTCCAGGATGAGGCTTATGTAGCCTAATTATATGCTTTGTATTACTATGTACGTAAGCAACTCTTGATCCACTAGTTTTTCCTAACCTCTTTTCCTCATACCCTAGTTTCGTCAAAAGGGTTCTTAGTTCATTATACGTAAAACTACTTTTATGACTAAGTAGCTTAAGTATCAGCTTTTCAATTTTGCTCATTAAGCATATTAGTATAAGTTAGGGAAATTTGCAACTAATTTACAGTTGCAAATTTCTACCTAAGTTCAAAGGCCTCGACCGAAAAGAACCGTCAGTAGCTCAAGCAAATTAACCTAGGCCAGCTACTCTACAAATTCTGCAGTTCTGTGTTATGCCTAGGCAGATGAAAGCCTTTAGAGTAATCGCGGCCGAAGCATTCGGCCTATAGCTGAAAAAACTTTTGAGAAAGAGAGCATGAACGGTGACTTCCAGGAAGATTCACATTCTAAAGATTGTGATCTTTCTCTTATTGAGCTGTCAGCAGAAGGGCTAGCCTTATCCAAATAGGACGAAAAAGCTGAAAATTACCATATTTTTATTCCATTTCGTGGAAAATTATATGTTTTTCTGAAACATCTGCTAAATTTTTCTCGTCTAAACGGTTACCAGGATGTGATGAATTGCATTAACGGTTGTTTGAATAAGTAGCTTGAAATTAAATTCATTTTTCGGAAACATTGAACGACTATTTAATTAGCTATTTTTCAGCCTTTTACACCCCATTTTAGCCACTGCTGACCATTTCTACTAACGAATCATTCTAAATCCCCGATCGTTCGGGAATTTGAACCATTTGGCCTTATCCACTGAATTTCTACGCTTAACCTCCGTTTCTTAGTAGTGTAGTAATTAAGTTTTGACCAATGAAAACAACATCTCTTCTCTTATTTTTCGCTTTTGTATTAGGCCTTGCCGGTAGCAGCAGAATCTACGCACAGCAGTTTGAGCCGGTATACCAAAATATTTTTCTCACCAGCAAAGCAGTGGCTACCAGAAGCCAGATCGTTAATGCACATACCTTTGAAGTATTTCCAGGAGGAGATGTGACAGATATCAGGCTGACATACGGACCTAATGCCAGAGTAAGCGTAGGAACAGACGGTAGCATACTGGTAAATGAAAGCGGAAGAATGAGAATAGAGGCAGCTCCTAAAGCCTACCAAAGCTTACCTAATGGTGAATTAGTCCCAGTTAACGTAAATGTAGTAGTACGTGGGAACCAAATTGGCTTGTCTGTACGCAACTATGAAATGGCACAGGTACTTACTATAGAATGCCTTGGAAGCAGCCTGAATGCGGTAGCTGCTACTACCCATCAAACGAGTAGAGGTATGGTGGCAAGGAACCTTTAATCAGGCCCTTTCTTCCCAGATACTGGCCAGATGAATAATGGTCTCCACCGACTTCTGCATGTCTTCTACTGAAACCCACTCCAGCTTTGAGTGGAAGGCATGTTCCCCCGCAAAGATATTTGGACAAGGCAGTCCCATATAAGAAAATCTGGAACCATCAGTTCCCCCTCTGATACTTCTTTTTACTGCCTTCAGTCCCGTCCTTTCTATCGCTTCTTCAGCAAAGGCTATCACCTCAGGGTGATTATCCAGCACATACTTCATATTTCTATATTGCTCTTTTACTTCAAGCCTGATCTGGCTATTAGGATAGTTAGGAGCTACCTCATCTATGATCTTCTGAAGAAGTTCTGCATAAATTGTTAGCTTCTCATTTCTAAAATCACGCAAGATAAAGTCTATCCTGGCCTGTTCTACGGTTCCCTTCATTTCCACGGGATGAATGAATCCTTCCTTGCCCTCTGTTTGTTCTGGAGATAGGGACTTAGGAAGCTTACTCACGATATCTGCTGCAATTTTGATGGCACTCTCCAGCTTACCCTTCGCAAAACCAGGATGTGCACTTACCCCATCTATGAGAATACTAGCGCCATCAGCGGAGAAGGTTTCATCTTCCAGTGTCCCTGCGGATTCACCGTCTACCGTATATCCATACTTAGCTCCCAACTTTTCCAGATTAACTTCATCAGCACCTCTTCCTATTTCTTCATCAGTGGTAAAGAGAATTTTTATTTCTCCATGAGGCTGGTCAGGGTTCTTCATCCAGTGGTGAACTGCATCCATGATGGCCGCTACCCCAGACTTATTATCTGCCCCGAGTAGGGTAGTGCCGGAAGCTGTGATGACCTGATTCCCTATCTGGTTATTCAGATCCGGATGTTCTGAAGGTTTCAGGACTTGTCTGGGGTCATCAGGTAGGATGATATCTTTCCCATCATAATTCTCGTGTACTATGGGCTTCACCCCTGTTCCGCTACTGTCAGGTGAGGTGTCCATATGGCTGCAGAAGCAGATGACAGGAACTTCTTTGGAGGTGGTAGAAGGTACAGTAGCGTATATCAGCCCAAACTCGTCCATAAGAGCGTCAGAAACGCCTAATTCCAGAAGCTCTGCTACCAATACCTGGGCCAGATCTTTTTGCTTTTCAGTAGACGGAGAACTACCAGAGTGCGGATCACTCTGAGTATCTATTTGTGCGTAATTTAGGAATCGTTCCTTAACTGTGAAGTGAAGGTTGTTTATTTCTTTTCTCATGCTGACTTATGTTTTTGACTATTTCCTGGACTTAGAGCCTTCCTCTTTCTTTTTCTTTTCCTCTTCCTTTTTCTTTTTTGCAGCTTCTTTTTTATCGACTACCAGTTTTTCGTATTCACTTAGGAGCGTCTGAGTGATTTCTTTATTATCGAAGTGCTTTCTGGCCAGTTGTTGAGCATTCCTTCCCAGGACCTTGATCATATTGGGTCTTTCTACCAGGGTGGTAACGGCATTGGCAAAGGCCTTGGGACTATTCTCTATAAAGCAGTGTTCGCCGTTTTTAGCGGGAATGCCTTCTACGGCTACTTCACTACATACGATGGCTTTACCCAGTGCCATTCCTTCCACAATTTTGACACGCATACCGCTACCTGATAGGAGAGGGACTACCATGATAGCGCCTGACAGCATGTAGTCATATGCATCATCCACCTCTCCTAATACCTTTATCTGCTTACCACGCTTATTGTTATAGCTGTTAGGCATTCTCCTGCCAGCTATTCTGAACTCAAGTTCAGGATGTCTTTTTGCCAGAATAGGCCATACCTTTCCCAAAAACCAGTCCAGCCCTTCCTGATTTGGAGACCAATCCAGGGCTCCAATGAAAATGACGGAATTTGGATCCGGCTCTTTGTCGCTAGAAATGTATTTATCCAGGTTCTCAAAGCCCATCCCAACCTGAGAAATGTGATACCTGGGACCTAGCTTTAATTGGTTTTTGATTCTTCGCTTGACGGGATCTACAGGCCCCTGTTTTTTAAACTTGCCTATTACCCAGTCTTCTACTCCGTTTTCTTCTAACTGTTTAACTAATTTCTCATCGAAAGATCCTTTTTTATCTACTTTGGCCATCATCTGGTTCACATATTCCTTAGTGAACTCACTAAATTTTTTCTTGTCTTTATCTGTGATAGGGATAACCAGATCGAAGGTAGACTTCCCTAAAGCTTTCCGTTCAAATTCGCGCAACCTTTTAGCTGTTTCTTCCAGGTAGATCTTTTTTACAAAGTTTTTCTCCTTCTTGGCACGTCTGGCCCAGATCTCATGCTCTACATTATGTGCTCGGAGAGATACCACTGCATTGGGAGCCAGCTTCCTTACAGTATCCAGATAATTCATCATGAAGATGGTCTCCATCTGGACTACGTCAAAGCCGCCGTCTTTCTTATCATTTTCCTTCTTAAGAATTTTTTCCAGTTCCTCTCTAAAGGGTTCCGACTCAAACCTGACCACATGATAGGATACTTCATCAAAAAAGAGGTTGGAGAACATATCCCAAAAGTTGATGCTGGTATTCACGTCTACTGCAGACCAGTTTGCCTTTTCCTTAGCTTCTTCTGGTAGTTCTGAAATATTATCAAACCTGTGCTTGGGCGTATTCATAGCAAGTACAGTAACCTCATGATTGGCCTTGTGGAAGGACTGAACCATATTATACATGGCTATGCTTCCACCATCATTAGGAGGGTAAGGGAACTTACTGCAGATCATCAAAATCTTCATCACACAAATATAGTGTCTAGAATGGCATTTTAGGAAGCGAGATATGCCAGATACTTCTTCCTTTTCTGGCTTAAAAATGCTATTTTATAAGAACTACGAATCTTTAATACTACCCGCGTATGAAAAATTACCAACCTCATCAAATCAAGAATGTGGTTCTCTCCGGTAGCTCCAGAGCCGGAAAGACCACCTTATCTGAATGCATGATGTTTGAAGGTGGCGTCCTGGAAAGGATGGGATCAGTGGAAGTAGGCAACACCGTCTCAGACTATCATGAAATCGAACAGGCAAGAGGCCATTCGGTCTTTGCATCCATCCTCCATACTGAATGGAGAGGAACCAAGATTAACCTGATTGACAGTCCGGGTCAGGATGACTTCTCCGGAGAATTGATCAGTGCGTTACGCGTATGTGACACCGCCCTTGTTACCATCAATGCCCAGTACGGAGTAGAGGTGGGAACAGAGCTAACCTGGCGTTACCTGAAAGAGTACCATAAGCCCTCCATTTTTGTGGTAAATCAGGTAGACCATGCTAAAGCAGACTTCCAGCATACCGTAGATACGCTCCACTCACAGTTTGGGCAGGGAGTTACTCTGGTGCAGTACCCTTATAATCCCGGAGAGGGATTTGACTGTATCATAGACCTGCTTAAAATGGTCATGTACAAATTCCCTGAGGGAGGTGGAAAGCCTGAAAAGCTTCCCATCCCGGATGAAGAAAGGGCTAAGGCAGATGAGCTTCACAACAAGCTGGTAGAAGCAGCTGCAGAGCACGATGACACCTTGATGGAATTGTACTTTGAGAAAGGAGAGTTGGATGAAGATGAGATGAGAAAAGGGATACGAATAGGAATGTTGAGAAGAGACATGTTCCCGGTCTTCTGCCTTTCTGCCAAAAAGAATATGGGTAGTGGTCGCTTAATGGGATTCATTGGGAATGTAGCGCCTTCAGCAGGAGATATGAATCCTGAAATTAGCGTTACAGAGCAAGAGATTCATGTAAATGACGCTGATACTACCTTATTCATCTTTAAGGCCAGTAATGAGAAGCATACGGGCTCTATGAGCTTCTTCAAGGTATGTTCAGGTAAGGTTAAAGCAGGGGATGAATTGTATAATCTGAATAACAGCTCCAAAACCAAGATCAATCAGCTTTACATGATTGATGGTAATCAGAGACACTCCGTTTCTGAGTTATGCGCGGGTGATATAGGAGCTACAGTCAAGTTGAAAGATGCACATACTAATCATACCCTACGCACCAAGAATGATGATATGCAGATAGTTCCCATTACCTTCCCGGAACCTAAGATCAGGACGGCCATAGAGGCTCTGAATAAGGGAGACGAGGAAAAAATGGCAGCTGCATTGACTAAGCTTCATGCGGGGGATCCTACCCTTATTCCAGAATATCCTAGAGAACTTAAACAAACCATCCTTCATGGTCAGGGAGAACTCCATCTCCAAACCAATAAGTGGATGCTGGAACATGTTTATGGAGTGAAGGTTCAGTTCATAGAACCCCGGATTTCCTACAGAGAAACCATACAGAAAACATCAGATGGCTACTATAAGCACAAGAAACAAAGTGGAGGATCAGGTCAGTATGCGGAAGTTTACTTACGTATAGCGCCCTATTCAGAACATATGCAGCACCCCACTGACATTAAGGTTCGTGGTACTGAGGCCATAGAACTTCCATGGGGAGGAACGCTCTTGTTCTGTAATTGTATTGTAGGAGGAGTGATAGATACACGCTTCATGCCAGCCATTCTAAAAGGAATACGGGAGGTATGTGAAAATGCACCTCTGACGGGCTCATACGCCAGAGACATAGCTGTGTATGTGTATGATGGAAAAATGCATGCGGTAGACTCAAATGAGATCTCTTTCAAGATAGCTGGGCAGCAGTCATTTAAGCAGGCATTTCTGGATTCATCCCCTAAGCTACTAGAACCCATTTATGAGGTGAACGTCATGGTTCCAGAAGAGTATATGGGGGATGTAATGACAGATCTCCAGTCCCGAAGAGCCATAGTGGAAGGATTTAATAGTGAAGGTGTTTACCAACACATCACTGCAAAAGTACCATTAGCGGAACTGTACAAGTATGCTACCTCACTCAGCTCGGTTACCCAAGGTAGGGCAAGCCATACGAGGACATTTAGCGGCTACTCTCAAGTACCCGGAGATGTACAGGCCAAATTGGTTAATGAAAAGGTATCAGAGGTGGTTTCATAAAGAACCTTCTGAAGTAATTTACAAGGAGAATCCTTATAGGGATTCTCTTTTTTTATGCTCCAGCTGGAGGTTTTACTTCGTAAATCTCTGAGTCAGATACTTCCAGCAAAATCATCTCACATTTGCCTGATGCTCCCTTTAGCAGTTCTGGATAGTTTTCCAGCGTAAGCTCCTCACCTGTGGTGGCAATCCATTCGAGAATTCTCTCGGGTGCCAAATCATATAGGAAGTGGAACTGGACAGATTCCTGGTTGATCCTGTCATTGATCAACAAGCTAATCATGTTCACCGGTGCATGAAACTTAGCATGTAGCAAGGTGTGAGTATTACGCAAAACTCTACTACCTTCTGGATTTACCATCTGCCCTTCTTCTAACTTCCCTTCTACGTCATCTAGATCCTCCCATCCGTAACATTCCAGAATCATATTGAAGAGGTTGATATCGCGAAGCTGGGATGCGTTCAAATCAATTTTCT
>JBCDBC010000239.1:0-6943 GCA_039184535.1 Bacteroidota bacterium
CCGTTATATAAAAAAGGGCACCACATGGAATTTACCATATGGCACCCTCAAAGTGAACTTCCTCCCTATCAAGTCATATATATCTTCAGTTTGCCTGCCTGTGTTCCCAAATCGCAATAGGGGATGGTGGTAGGATGTAAGCCGGATTCAGGAACCCTTGACAGCCAGTTAATTTTTCCTTTTTTCACCCTAGAGTGCAGAACTCCTGGTGTTTTAAACAAAGGGGCTAAAAAAAATGTGATTTTTTTTTCTTGGCAGCAGTTTACAATTAGTGTAAATTGTCACCTATATATAGGGAAGGGGGTAACCCCTTGAACATTATGCTCTTGTCTTTCTCTTCCTCCGACAATGAATGACTGTCAGCAAGTATTTCGGCTGTTAGCTAGCCAGGATGCCATCCATCAGCAAGAAGGGATGAGTCAGCTATATTTTCTCTCTGACTTATCTAAGGCGGCTAGATACTACTTTGGTAAGTATGAGAACGCTATAGGGAGCGCACACACATGGGAAGACATACATGCAGAAGCCTTTAAAAGGTTACATGAGAATGCCCTACAAGGGAAATTCCCAAATAAGAATTGCAGAGCGTATATCAGGAGTACTTGTAGAAATATTTGTGAGGAGTTATCAAGAAGCCACCAGAAGGTGTTTAAAATTCTTGGATTACTCATACAGTCGGAATCCGAAACTTCCTTTACTGTCATTAGGCAAGAAGTGCTTAAGCAGTTGACCCAACTTGGGGGACAATGTGAGAGAGCCCTCTTCTATTACTATTTAGCTGTACCGCCTATTACGGATCGTACAGTGCTGTCAGCTAAGCTTGCTGAGCATAAGTATCAGGTTCAGGCAGGTTCAATAGCCACTATTCTTGCCCGGTGTAAACGGAAACTGTTCCAACAATTGAATGGAAGTTTGTATGGCTTATTAGAAGAAGAGTAGCTATGGAAAAGCATAATAACTATGATCAGAAACTCGTAATCTCGTATCTAGAAGGGAAACTTTCCAGGGTAGAGGAGAAGACATTTACAGAACGCCTTGCTCAGGATGAAGCGTTACAGCAGCTTCTCTGGAATTACAGTACAAAACCCCTGGCCTCTGCAGGAATTCCCCTGAAAGAAGACCAACCTTTTTCGGAACAGTTTCAAGAATTTGGCCCCCTTCAAGAGCCTAAGCTGAGTGGTTTTGAGAAAGCACAGTTCTACACATATGATAACCCGGTGAGAGTAGGCCTCATGGCTGCCGCTGTGGTGATCTTAGCTTCCCTGGTTTTTGTACTTTTTCCAACGCCTGAAGCAGAGATTAATATGGCGGATTATCGTTTTCAGGCTTATTGTCCAGGTACTGCCGGTGCATCCGCTCCCACCTCAAGTTTGGAGGAAGTTTCCTTGATTTGCTGTTCGGCTGATCCTATCATACTAGAACCTAATCGATTGGAAGAATTAATATCCCTCTCTGGAGATCCCATAGTAGCTTACTACTTAGGGCACTATTTCCTGGAGAAAGGAGAATACAATTCCGCTAAAACCTACCTTCAAAAGAGTTTAAGCCTGAAAGATGAATTAGCAGAATACTCATTCTTCAGTAGATTTCAGGAGAATAGCTTAAGGTTTAACTTAATCCTGGCAGAATGGGGCGCAGGAGAGTCTAAAGAGGATACTGAAATGGTGCTAAAAGAATTTATTGCTCAACATAGGCCCAGAGGAGAGTTACTTGAGAAAGCCAACCAGCTTCTGGAGGAGTTGAAGTGATCCTGGTTCCTTCATACAAAATATTAGCTCCGGGTTTAACCCGGAGCTAGTATTTTGTATCGAATCCATTATCCCTAAAAGCTTCCACTCAGGCTAAATCCAGCCCAATTTGCTGGGTGCGGGTATTTATAGACTACTTCCATTTTGGCTTTTTGAAGAGCTATATCTTTAGCCTCATCATCGTTTAACAAGTAATCATAGAATCTAGGGACCAGGTCAGCTTTAGGTTGTGTAGGAACGTCCCACAAGGTAGTTACAAAGCTTTTTACCCCTGCATAGGCAAGTCCTCTGGCCAAACTCATGTTACCCTCGCCCTCAATAAATTCTCCAGAAGCAGTCTGGCAGGCAGATAGGAATACAAAATCCATTTCCCAGTTATAGGGGAGTAGGTCCTTCAAGAACAGCAACTGGTCAGCATCTAGCGTATCTGCTGACTGACTAAAAGAGATGTAGTTTAGCTGCTGTTGTGATTTATGGACGATCCCATGGGTGGCTAAGTGAATTCTCCCATACTTCTCACAAAGAGAAAGAAAGTCTTCTTTGCTAGCCTCATCTACACATTTGGCTCTTGCCGCTTTTTCTTCTATGCCTTCCATTTCATTTACTTGTGCTCTGCCTAGTGGTTTAAGAAAGCGTTTACTGCTGGATAAAGTACCTAAGCTGATTTGCTCCTGTTTATTCTTATGTAGGTCAGGATTAAACTCACAATTAATGAGGGCCAACTTGTTGGTATTCCTAGGCTGGATTTGGTGCATTTGCCACCACAGATTAGCAGAAAAACAGTAGGCTAGACTATGCTCGAAAATGAGGAACTGTTCTTCATCAGCAATTTCTCCAGGAGTAGTAAAACCTTCTTTCTTGACCAGTGCTTCGAATGGGAAGGTGTTAAGCTCCTTATCCGGGATAATCATAACTCTTTTCGGTAGGATGGGAGCAACTGGTTTTATCAGTAGCTGGTATAGCTGATAGCCTAGCTCCCCTACCATCCCATCCTCACCTTCTTGTTTCCTCTCCGCTCCTGTAGACATGATACTCTTGAACGTTCGGAGAGATTCTTGAAATGGGGTGTTCTCCAGAGAAACTTCTTTTAGCTGGAAATCTTCTTTGGAGATGAGGAATAGGTAAAGTGCTTCAGGGGTATAGTAATACTCCAGCATAGCCTGATCATCAGCTAATAGTTCATGTTGGATTTGCTCAATGGTAAGATCTGCTCTTTTGGTTTTTAGTTGGTGGTATTTTGGGTAATCCTTTTTGAGTGCTTCATTAAATGTACCTATCTCTTTAAAATTCTCTGCTATTGAGTCTTGAAGGAGTACTTTCATATCAGGATTTCCCTCATTTACCTGAAGGGCTGTTCGTAATCGAGCCTGTTCTTTCTCTAACGTCTGTTCTTTTTCTCTGTCATCCTCATCCAGTAGGTCATGAAATTGATTCAGGCGTGTAGCCTCAAGTAGGGTAAAGGCTTTACGCTCTTCTGAAAAGTAGAAAGCCTGCTCCAGGTATTCTTTCTCCTTAGTCAGCTTGTACAAGCTGATAGCAGTACCAAATGCATTCTCCAGGCTTTTCTGAATGTTAGAAGACAAGCCCATCTTTGCCTCCTCACTAATTAGGTCTGCCCTATATCTATGGATGAAGCTGGTAAGAGAATCATAAATGGGGATGGCTGAAGTGAGGCTCTGTGGGTCATCTTCTGATATGGCAATTTGGTTTTTAGCCATATTACTCAAAATGAGGATTTGGTAGTCTCGAAGTAGATAATCAGAGGTTAGTTTAGTTTTAATTTCTAATGAATTGAGAACTTCAGGAAGAATAATCCCCATGGCTTTGGAAAGATCTTGATTAGCTTTTTTATGAGCTTTTGCATCTAGGTTAGCTTCTCCCCTATTTAATAGTAACTGCACTTTTCTTCTATGCGAGAAGGTGGAGAATATATCTGAATCAATCTGTTTACTTAATAGTTGAATTGCCTTATCAGTCTTAGATAATCTTCTATAAAACTCTCCCAGGTTACCAGAGGTAAGGGCAATTCTATCATTAATAACCTTATCTTCAGGATTCTTTAATTCGGTATAGCAGCTTAGGGCTTCCTGATAAATATTTATAGTATTCTCAGCTAGAGACTCTAAATTACCTTGTGAGTTGATGGAATCTTGCCATAGGTTACCTAACTCAAGGTAAAGATCTGCAATATCTTGTCGACATTCATTTTGTTCTTCCAGGTCTAACAGGGTTTGGTCGATCATTTGGATCCCCTGTTTGAATGCCTTAATGTCTCGATAGCAGGATGCGTACGAATCAACTATTTCGATTTTGAATCTCACTGGTCCCCCTAGTTGATCATAGAGTTGATTTGCTTTATTAAAGTGGATTATAGCTCTATTTAATTCTCCGATCCTATGGTAGCTTTGGCCTATCCTTAAGTTCCCAAGAATAGAAATAATCCCGAAATCACTCGGAGGATTTGTTGCTGCTGAATCAAAGTAGCTAATGCTTGTAAATTCCTGCCCACTATCAAAATAGGTCATTCCTATATTGTAATACATCCTGACGATGTCAACGAGAGAGATTTCATCATAAATTTGTTTTCGAATAAATAAAGCTCTTTCAAAAAAAACTCTCGCTTCTTCATATTCCTTAGTAGCGAATAGGCTTTTCCCAAGGTTATCATTGACCCTGGCAAGTGTTGAATCCATTTGGTAATCCCCAGAAGTATCCAAAGAAGAAATTAGCGGATAGTATTGAGTTAGAACAGAATCTCTTAATGGCCCCTCCTCAATTAATGCTGAAATTTTTAATAGGGTGTCTTGATAAGTTGGAGAGAATTGTATGTATTCTGACTTTCTCTCTTCCTGATCTGGGGAACAGGCTACCAACAAAAGTATTGGGATTAAGGAAAGGGGGAATTTCATAAACTAGGATGTGGTCATTTAAAGGGAGGATACCTGAAAAAGGTATCCTCTTAATAAGGCTTAGGGACAACTATAAAGTGATTGTGCTTGTAGAATTGCTTCGTTATGATTCAATAGGATGAAGTTACCTGGTACAGATCCTAAACCGGGGGTAGTGGCAAAAGGTACCGTTGTACCAGAACTTAATAGGATACCCTTAATTGCTTCAGGCGGAATACAAGGAGCTACTTCAAAAATGGCAGCGACAGTACCTGCCACCTGAGGAGTTGAAAAAGAGGTTCCCTTTCTATGGATGAAATGATTTTTAGTAGCACTTCTACTTCCCGTAATGTATCCAGGTACTATGCAGAGTACTTCCTCTCCTTGAGCTGTGATGGTCATTTCAGGTCCAGTTGACCAGTTTGAAAAGGAAGCGAGTCGATCTTGAGCCTTATTTGTGGCTCCAACAGCTATTCCAATTTCACTTTTCGAAAAGGATCTCGCAGGCTCGAAGTGATTAATACTACCTAACTCCTGACCTTCTCTCCCCCCACTTCCGTCCTTTCCATTCCCAGTTCCTGCTACCAAGACAATCCCGTTTTCCTCTGCAAGATCTACTACTCTATCAATTAGAGGGATACTGTCTTCTTTGGTATCAAATCCTGCACTCACATTTATTGGATTGGCTCCTTCTTGAATCAAGTAATGCATTCCACAAAGCAAGTCCATTAAACTCCCTTTTGTCGTAGCATTTTCTGTGAACTTAGTATTAATAAACTCGAAATTACCTCCTTCAGGATTAACATAATTACCATTTAAGAATACAGAGTTTACAGAAACGCCATGTCCAAGCAGATCTGTAGGGGACCCTCCCGGTACTGGGATATTTACGCCGAAAGGAGAAGTACTTGATCCAAAACAAGAGCCCAGCATTGAGGCTGGTTTCCAACCCGCCATTTCAAGAATATTATTAGTTCCTCTAGTATCAGTTCCGCAATCATTAATGCCAATTTTGTGAGTACCACCAGTAGAACTATGAACAGCAAAGTTGTTGAATTGAGATAGATCTGAATTTACAATCAGGCTATCTAAAATGTATACAATGGAATCACTATTAGTATTCTGACCAGTAGGGTTATCAGGGGTTTGCTCAGCATCTTCTTGTGGTAGGTCAAATAAATCTATATCAATAAAGAAGTTAGAAGTAAGTAAGATCGGAAGGCCAATCACTTCTCCAGTTTTTTTGGTTGACTCTACCGCTCCAATCAATTCTACGTCGCCCTTACTTTTTATTAAAATTAAATCCTTATTACAATCGCAAACTTGAAATGAATCTACAGCAATTCCTCTAGCTCTTAGGGTATCTATAAAAATAGGGTAGATTGAGCTTGTTTTGTCTACGATTGCTTCATCACAAATAGCAGAAGCATCTCTAAGCCTTCTAGGGTTTGTATCCTTATCTTGATTCTCATCTACCTGACAAACCTTTTCTGGAGACTTTATGACAGTAATTTTGATTGGCTCTTTTTTGCAAGAAGAGATAAATACCATTACGGTGATACATATGAGTGCTCTAAGGGCAATCTTCAGTTTAGGGTTAATATTCATAGTACCTAATTAAAATTGTGTGAAAGTTGGTTATAGGTGCAGAAAATGCCTTTCTTTAAACAAACAGTTAAGAGAATTTTACTTTTCTGCCTATTTCAATAGAATCATTACCTACCTTCCATTATTCATAGGAAATAATAGGTAAACGTTACCGATTACATGAGGATAAGTTTATTCTTAATTTACGGAATATTTGATTAATTAAAATAGAATAGCTTGAGAGTAAGGCTGATCTTCAACCCTTTTCAGCTAGGTTACTTTCTGGGGAGATTTCAGATAAGTTTTGTAAGAGGAATTTTTCCCTCAACTTCCTGCCACTTTTCCTTCTTTTATTAAATGATATGTTTATATTTGTGCCCACAAAAAAATGGATCTTTACATATTGGTGTGTTTCTTCAGTTTCTAAGGAATTGATTATGAGGAAAAAGTAAATTTACGGT
The DNA here is from genome assembly GCA_039184535.1 of Bacteroidota bacterium. Taxonomy (GTDB): domain Bacteria; phylum Bacteroidota; class Bacteroidia; order J057; family J057; genus JBCBKZ01. Next base: position 6,685 of record JBCDBC010000239.1, read on the forward strand.
TACCTTATGGTTCATGGATTAGGGGCCTAATATCCACTCTCATTATCAACCAAAATGATTGCTAAGAAATACATTATTAACTGGTCCTGTAGCTCAACTGGATAGAGCAGCTGCCTTCTAAGCAGCAGGTTCGGGGTTCGAGTCCCTGCGGGATCACTCTCATTATCAAGTGCAACAAAGACACCAACTTAAGGAGCCGTTGGTCATGTACTAGTTGGTTGGTTGGGTAAAGATAGTTGGTGGAATACCGTTGTGTTTC
>JBCDBC010000240.1:0-6935 GCA_039184535.1 Bacteroidota bacterium
GATCTTTTCGTCCTTTCCTAATCCAAACTCAACCCAAATATCATAGAGAATATTCTTCCTGGGGTTATCAGCCTCATTAATGGGAATCTTCACGGGTGCTAATTGCCGGGTAGCCAGGCCTAGTATCATACCTGCTGCCGCAATACTCCCGGCAGACGCACCAGTTACTGTCTCTATTACAACATTAGGTTTAGGGATGGAGTTGGGACCATCTTTATGGGAACTGTACCAAAGGTCAAGGGTGCTAAGAAGATAGTCTAGTACGCCAGCAGTGTACGCGCCAGCAGTAACTGCACCAGCCATGACAAGACCAATTTTGAATTTCTTATTAGGGCGGAATGATTTCATGTAATATCGAAGTCTTTACCTGATAGATTCTCCATCATTTGAAGAACTGTCTTTCATTAAATCGGAGATTAACCGAATTTATGAAAAGGTTACAGAGCCGGATTGCCCTGTAACCTCTAACATAGTGCCAATCTTTGTCTTAGGAGTTTGGGAAATAATCAGACAGACAGTACAAGTGTCCACTCTTCCAGCGTTCCAAAGTCTATGTTAGCCATATCTTTAACCGTAAGCTGCCAGTTTCCATTAATTTCGGCATCCAGTAAGTTGCTTAAGGAAGGCGTACTGATCAGGTTAAACTCCTTATCCATATTCTTCTGGCTATTTCCAGCTCTACTTTGGAGGACAGCTGAACTACCGTTAGGAGCCGAGAGCTCTATTACCAAGTCTCCTATGTAGGTATGGTTGATTTTGACCCTAACACTAATGTCTGTCAGGCTACCACTTTCGGCTATTCGGATGGTATCAGAGACACCTTTCAAGTCGTTATCTGGTATTGCTACCTTAGGAGCAGCACTTTCCTGTATTTTATTCCCGACCTTATCAAAGTCAAACTCTAGCTTCCAGTTGTTGATTCTTCCTGTATCCTGACTGGCCAGGTCTTTCACCCTTAGCTTCCATGTTCCCTTCATACTGGAACCCACAAAGGTATCCAGCTCTTCTTCTTTTCCTGATTCCATTGTCAAGATGAGATCATCATTAGACCCACCTGTGTTATCATGTAATGAAGCCGTTTTTCCATCGGGCGCTATCAGACTTACCTCTAGGTCTCCTATGTATGTGTGTGTGATGTCCACAGAAACTCTGATCAGGCTTATGGCGCCATCATCCGGAACCACAATTTCACTGTCAATACCAGTATCTGAGTTGTCAGGGATGAGCAGATCAGCCTGTTTGTTGAAGGTCAGGAGGTTACTGTCGGTAAACTCTCCTACGGTAAAGCGTATATCTTCCCCGGGAGCGGAGATATCAGAGAGGATAAAGCCTGAAGCAGAACCATCCCATAGACGCGTATGAGGCATGGTGGTATCGGAAAGGGCAACTCCACTTTTCTCACCAAACAGATCTCCTGTATCACCCTGATTCCGATTGTTTTCCAGGTCCAGGTGTCCATCTGCCTGTAGGAGTCCAGCCTGGTAGTGCTTACTGGCGGTCCCACCTTGCCATTCGTTAGAACCCAAAGTATCACAGTGGAAAACAGCTAAGCCTGAGTCTGGAATGAACTTATCCAGTTCTAGCTGACTTCTATTCTCTACCAGGAAGTATTCATTATCTGTTCTTCCAGGATATTTATAAATCTTGTTGTATTCTCCATGAGTGATGACATGCTGGCCAGGTGAATCCAATAGAATTTCCTGATCATACCAACCCGCCAGATACCTAAGGTAGGAGCAGAAGGGGGCAGGGGTACGCCCTCTGTTGAGGTGATTTCCTGCACTCATCAGACAGTACTTCCCTAAGCCTGCACTTTTTTCAAAGTCTCCATCTCTATTTCCATAGTCGTACAGGTCTGGAAATCTGCACAGCATATGCCCAGCCTCATGGCAGAAAGTGCCTATTGAGAGATCCACTTTCTGGCGACCTAAGCTGGTGATCATATACTGATCTATCTTATAGCCATTGAGGGTCATATCCAGCTGGTAGTTATGTGGCCATAGCCAGTCTGCATATTCTGTTCTTCCTGCATAGAAGAAGCTCACAGCATCTACGATTCTCTCATTTCTGGAGTCGAACTCAGAAAAGTTTACCCCAAAATCACTTACCGCCTTTTGGAGTGCATCCTTGAAGAGAGGTCTGGAAATATAATAGGATCGATCTCTCGGAAGCGTGATAGGGCCTACTACCTTATTGGTGAAGAGGAGCTTACCAGATGACATCTTGCTGTAATACTCTTTGACAGAGGAGAAATTTCCATTCTCACCGTAGCCATCTCCATTTAGGAGTGCATCTACATCCTCTCTGCTTACTCCAGCCTTGATATCAGCAAATTCTACCATGATGGTCAGTCCTCTCACATTACCGTGAGTGAGCTTTCTTCCGGGGAGAAGACCCTGATCCTGTCCAATGGTTCTTAGGAAAGGAAGATCTGTTCCTCCACGCATCTGTTGATAACGCCTATCAAACTTTTCATTGCGTACATCCTCACTCTCTCTGATATGTTTAGGGAATTCAGGTGGAGCAGGTTTTTGAATGCTGATTCCTGAGGAGAAAAATCTGCCATTCAATACTTTGGCGTAGCAGTAACAGCCCAGGTCAGGATCATAAATGACAGTGTACCCATCCAGGGTCTCGTAGCGCGCATAGAACTCGTCTCCATGTACCAATAAATCTACTTCCTGGGGGCCATTTTCTTGTCTAAAGGTAAGTATTTCTCCAAAAATTGCACTCATAATATAGGGTTTCGGGGTTTTGCTGATTGTTTATAGGATTAGTTTCAATAGGGTAACCTGAAAATTCAGATCGAGGAAAATATTGATAGCATGATATGGTATCCTTATCGTAAACTAGTAATTAATTTGAATAATCGGATTAGGAAAATGAGACTTGCTGGCAAAGAAGGGCGTTTTCTACAACAATTTTTTAGCCTAATAAGTTCTTAGCAACATGACTGGATTAACTGTATCCATTATGGGCTGTGGCTGGTTAGGCATTCCATTGGCAGAAACGCTCATAAAAGAGAGCACAACTATCAAGGGATCCACCACACGTGAAGAGAAGCTTCCTTTGCTGAAAGAGAAAGGGATAGAACCTTATTTGATTTCCCTTAGTCCTGAACAAATGATAGGGGATCTGCCTTCTTTTTTGGATACAGATATTGTAATCATAAATATACCTCCGGGGAGAAAGTCAGGCTCAGTGGAAGAAAGTTATATGGCTAAGATCGAAGAAGTGGCCAGGAACATTAATCAGAAAAGAACAAAAGGGATTATTTTTGTCAGTTCCACCTCTGTCTACGGAAACATAAAAGGAGTAGTAAGAGAGAATGCTACGCCTGAACCTGTTACCTCTTCCGGTAAAGCCTTACTGAGATCGGAGAGATTTATTCAGTCCTTGTCTGTTCCTGTTTCAAACTTAAGACTGGGCGGACTGATAGGTCCTGATAGACATCCTGGCAGGTTCTTTAGAAGGGTTTCTGAAGTTCAAAATGGAGATGCGCCCGTGAATCTGATTGGGCTGGAAGATGTGATAGGGGTAATTCTCAGGATAATGAAGTATGAGGCTTGGGGAGAAACCTTCCATTTAGCCTCTACTGAACATCCTACAAAAAGAGCATTTTATTCCTATGCAATTGAAGCCTTTGGAGGACATTCCCCCATCTTCAAGGAGGGAGGAGAAGATGCAAAGCTAATAGATAGTAGTACTAGTTTGCAGAAGCTTCAGTATGAGTTGAAGCACGCAGATTTATTCGAATATGTATCCGGTTTGTCAAGCAAAGCTGGAAAAATGTAACTTTGACTAAAATTAAAAGAACCAGATGAGTAGCGGAAACTGTTTTTTTGTCATTTCCCCCGCCAAGAAATTAGACTTTCAGGCCCCGGCACCTACTGCCAAACATTCTCAGCCCATCTTAATAGATGACACCAAGGAGCTGTTGAAAAAGCTCGGCAAGATGAGTGCGCCAGAGTTAAGTGAGCTCATGGGCATCAGTGAGAAACTGGGAGAGCTGAACTATGAACGCTATCAGACCTTTAGCCTTCCATTCACCGAAAGTAATGCCAAGCAGGCCTTATTCTCCTTTAAAGGAGATGTGTATCTAGGGTTTGAATGGGAGAAATATCAGGAAACAGATTTTGACTTTGCGCAAGCTCATCTGCGAATCTTATCTGGTTTATATGGCCTGCTAAAACCATTGGACCTTATCCAGCCTTACCGCTTGGAAATGGGTACTAAGTTCCAGACGAAGAGAGGAAAGAACTTGTATGAGTTCTGGGGAGACAGAATCAGGAATCTTCTCATAGGCCAAATGGAGGAAGCTGGAGCAGATGTACTGATAAATCTGGCTTCTAACGAATACGTGAAAGCCCTGGACATCAAGAAAGCGCCTTTTAGAACTATCACCCCGGTCTTTAAGGATCAGCATAACGGCAAGTTCATCACCAAGTTTCTCTATGCTAAACAAGCGAGGGGAGCCATGACAGACTTTGCCATTAGAAATAGAATTTCAGAAGCAGAGGACTTAAAAAGATTTGAAGGTATGGGGTATCAATTCCATGAATCCTTCTCTACAGAAAATGAATGGGTATTTACCCGTTAGCGCCTTTTCTGTTCTTATGACATGCGAAGTATTTCCCAATCGCCTTTTTTTAAGGTAAGCCTTTCATTGCTCATTGGGATGCTGGTACTAGAGGGTCCATTTACCTGGTGGATTCTGGCAGCTACTGTACTCTTACTTTTCCTGGCCTTTTTTCTGAAGAATGATCAAAAGCTTCTCACCCCAAAGTGGGAGGCCACCTACCTATTTGGGAGCCTGATCTGTGGGATGTTATTAGGGGCGGCACTCTCTCAGACAAGAGAAATAAAAGATAATACCCATCTCAAGCAGCATGAAGGAGAGCAGGTAGTTCTGCTAGGAGAGATTGAGAGTAGCGTAAAAACTAATGCGTATGGGGCTAAATGTTTCCTCAGTATAAGTGCGAGAATAGAGGGAGATAGTACCATTAGGTCAGAAGGGAGAATTCTTCTGTATTTCCCCAAAGGAGAAAAGGTTTCCTATTCCCGCTATGACAGCATTTGGGTGAAGGGTCGGCTAACTTCTGTAAAGAGTAAATATCCTTCCTATTTGGCCTATCTTCATAAAAAGGGAATAGCACATAGCATGTTCGCCTCCAAAGTAGAATTAGCTGGCACCAGAAAAGGGATAGGTTACTGGAGTGAGAAAACCCAGCAATACTTCTCTGAGAAATTGACTTCCTATTTGGGTGATTCTACCACCTTACCCATAGGACTAGCTATCATCATAGGAGACAAAGACCTGCTTAAGCCAGAGCAAAGAGAAGTATTTAGTCAGGCCGGGGCAAGCCATATTCTGGCCATTTCGGGTCTGCATATTGGGATCATCTATCTGGTTCTGAATGGACTACTCAGTATCCTCCATGCAATTCCCTATGGCAGGCAGCTAAAGTATCTCATCATTTTATTGGCCTTGCAGGCCTACATGTTTGCTACGGGGGCAAGCCCAGCCGTAGTTAGGGCCGTGATTATGTTTTCAGCTATCCTGGTTTTCAGGCTTTCCGCCCAGCGGTATCACATTCTTAATGTCATTGCGCTGTCGGCTCTAATTCAGATACTAGTAAAGCCTGACATCATTCATGAGGTTGGGTTTCAACTTTCTTATCTGGCGGTGATTGGCATCGTTTGGCTATACCCCAAGTTTGAAGAAATCTTTGAAAAGGAGTCCTGGCTGTTCAGGAATGTCATGGCAGCCTTAGGGGTTTCCTTGTTTGCTACCCTTTTCACAGCTCCAGTGATAGGCTCTGTCTTCGGAAAATTTCCTACCTACTTCCTCATTACAAACCTGTTTATCACAACTGTAAGCTTTTTAACGGTGTTAAGTGGATTCTTAACTCTATGCTTTTGTTGGTTTACCCCTCTGGCTGTTTGCTGCGGCTGGATTTGTCAAAAGAGTATTCTATTGATGAATTGGATTTGTACCAGTGTGAGTTCCCTTCCATCTCCTTTGATTGAAGTCCAGCGAGTGGATCAGCAGGCACTTTGGATTCTTTCTTTCCAGCTGATGCTGATAGGTATTATAACTGTTTGGGTAAGAAGGAAGAGGCTTATTCATACCTCCTAAGCCGGGACTTAGGCATCTTTTTTACGAAAAAATCAGTCTATACTAGTAGATAATTTTTTGTGAGGGGATATTTCCTTCTTAACTTCCTAACGGTTTTTGTGTATCGGTAGATTTATACATGTTGTTTAGACGATTTACTGCACTTAACTCTATTTTTACATTCCTGCTGTGGACAGCTGTCTATGGTCAGCCGGATTCTGTAAAGCTAGAAGTAGACAGTGTAGATCTCTCCTCCTTTTACGATACACCCCTAAGTGGACTAGATTCCTTAAAAGGTACACAGGCCAACAGTGAGTTGGAAAAGGTACTCAATAGCCTCGTAAAGGTAGCCTCCCAGAAATCTCAAAAGACCCGTAATTCTCCAGGCATAGTAACTCTGATCACTGAGGAAGAAATTAAGAACTCAGGTGCTAGAGATCTCATTGATGTACTGAGACTGGTACCTGGCTTCACCTTTGGGGCAGATCAAAACGGCAGAGTAGGAGTAGGGCTAAGAGGGAACTGGGCCAATGAAGGGAAGGTACTTCTCCTCATAGATGGGCAAGAGATGAATGACGTCTACCAGTCCAATCTGGCATTTGGGAACCATTATCCCGTAGATCTGATCAAGAGGATAGAGGTAATCCGTGGTCCTGGTACGGCTATTTATGGCGGTTTTGCTGAGTACGCAGTGATTAACATTATCACCCTTAGCGGAGCGGAATTTAGCGGGTTAAAAGCAGAGTGGATATACGGAAACATGCGGAATACCCGAGGAAGGTTTAACCGCTACTTCTATGCTGGGAAAACCTGGAAA
>JBCDBC010000241.1:0-6925 GCA_039184535.1 Bacteroidota bacterium
ATTCCCCCTTACATTCAGCTTCAGATCCCAATGACGCCATATGCTATCAGGTTCTATGGTGATTCCTCCCTTTACTTTCAAAGGATCTACATCATAATGGAAGGCTGCTGGTAGCTTATAATCCAGGTAGTAACCTGCAGACAAAATTCCCTGATTCCCGCCAAGTGCAGCCTCTAGTAGGCTCGTATGGTCTCTCCATACCTGGGCCACAATATCTTTAGGTAATTCCGGGTGAAGAATCTCATCCCAGCCCACCATTTTCTTACCATGCTTCTTGAGAATAGCCTGAATCTCTTTGTTGAAATAGGCCTGTAAAGCCTCTGCATCTTCCAGTTCTTTCTCTTCCATGAAAGCCTGTATAGATGGATTTTCCTCCCAGTGAGAAGGGTTCACCTCATCTCCTCCTATATGAAAGTAGGGGTCAGGAAATAAGCCCGCCATTTCCTGTATTAGCCCGTCCAGAAAGGCATAGGTCTTTTGACTAGTAGGATTCATCACTTCTACATGTATCCCAAAACTATCAGAAACGGCCAATTCACCTCCTTTTCCACTTCCCAATTCTGGATAGGCAGTAATGATAGCTGTAGCATGGCCAGGAATATCAAATTCGGGCACTACCCTAATCCCACGGTCATAGGCATAGCTTACTAACTCTCTGATCTCTTCCTGGGTATAGTAATCCCCATTACTCCCGATTTCATGTAGTAAGGGCCAGACCTTACTTTCCACGCGGAACCCCTGATCATCTGATAAATGCCAGTGAAAGACATTCATTTTTACCGCGGCCAGGGCATCAAGCTGGCGTAAAATCATCTCTTTCGGAATCCAGTGCCTACTCACATCTATCATCATCCCTCTCCATGGAAATCGGGGTTCATCATTCAGTTCCAGTCCAGGGATGAATAAGCCGTTATCTCCTTCGGTTGCTAATTGGATGAGGGTTTCCAGCCCATGAAGAACTCCTACAGGCGTATTCCCAATAAGAGTAATCCTGCTGGCCGCAACAGATAAACGATATGACTCATCTACTCTTACAGGGAGAGGATCCGGCATGGCTTCTACACAGATGATTTGAAGGGTTTGGGGGCTATTCTCCAAATCATCCACGCCCAGTACCTCCATCATTCTATCTACTGCTTTCTGGATTCTTTCATCAGGGTAACCTTCCAGTTGAACCCTGACGCCATTTCCAAGAGAAAACTCCTTGCCTGAAAGTTCCATGCTGGCGGGAAGGGGCATCAGCCGTACTGTAGCTCTATCTGCTTCACTAATCCGTGGCTTTTCTCCTGAGAACTGATCTCCGAAAATCCACCAGGCACCTCCCAGTAGTACAATAATGACAGCGAGTATGATGAGTATCCTTTTCATGTGTAGTTTGTAAGTAGAGCAGTAAGTTATTATTCTTTTGTAGAATATGCTTTGTGGCTGGGTGTAAAAACTTTACGTATTAACTTCACGCAAAGCTGCAAAGACGCGAAGCATTTAGATATAAGTATGAAACCCCTTTATTTTCTATTGTATGGAGTCTTTTGGTGTATTCTGCTACTTAGCGGGATCAGGCTTCAGCACTATGACTTACAGGAGAATAGTACGGGCTGGTTTCAAACTAAGAGAGCCCTCTTCCCCCATCTGGAAATGTATACCGACCAATGGACCTATGAAGCTGGAGATACCATTCAGGTTTTCGGGAGTAGCTTCCCTGCTGGAGAGGGAAACCTTAGGTTACAGCATGTCCTTACCAGAGAATCAGGCACTATAGAAGCATCTTTCAGCTTATCTACCCAAAAAGTGGGAGATTCCACTTCTATCAAAGGCTGTCAATGGGACTCGTCCTACGGCTTGAAGCTCCCAGATTCACTACAGACCGGTTGGTTTATTCTTTCTCTATCTACTGAGCTTACAAAAACCCATACTAGTATTTTCATCAAGCCTAAGCTTAGGAAAAAGGAGGTAGCTATGTTTCTCTCCACTAATACCTGGAATGCCTATAATCATTGGGGAGGCTATTCTCTCTACACAAAAAATAAAAGCCATACCGTTTCCGCCAATAGGCCACAACCCCTTTCGGATCCTTTTCTCAGCAATGCACTTACCCATCACCAGTGGCACTATCAGTCTGCGGAGAAGGATACTTACGTAGCTGAATTTCTACAACAAGAAGAGATTCCTTTTGATGCCTACAGTATGGATGAGCTTGAATCAGCCGATTCTACCCTTTTCCAATACCCCGTTTGGGTTCTTTCCACCCATAGTGAGTATTGGTCTGAGAATATGCTTGTCCGCCTAAATCACTTCCTGGATAAAGGTGGCTCTCTGATTTGCCTTTCAGGAAATACGGCTGCTTACATTTCTCATCTCAATACACTGGGAAGAAGTCTTACGGTCTACAAGACAGATGATCAGCTTTGGTTTGGGGCAGACACGACTGGCTTGAAGCCTTTCGGTACGCGTACACATATGGGCAGCTTTCAGCAATACGCTCCTTATGAGGTGGCCGTGGACAGTAGTTGGGTATTAGAGGGAACAGGATTGGGAAAAGGAGATACATTTGGAATGAAAAGTATGACCTATGATTATTTCTACTCATATGCTTTCCCTATCCAACTTATTAAAGGTCTGCTGAGAAAGGGAAAACTGGGAGCTGCTTCAGGCATGGAAGTAGACTTTGTGGATCCTAAAAGAAAAATCCCTAATTGGATAACCGTTGCCTTAGGACGCAACCCGAACGCAGAAGGAATGGGAGAGGTACATCCAGATGAGCTACATATAGGCTCATGGGATGGAAAAGGAGGGGCAGCTATGGGCTATTATATGACAGAAAGTGGGGGACTGGTTTTCAATGCCAGCTCATTGGCTTTTACGGGTGCCATTCCTATAGACACTACTATCCAGCAGATTTTGAGAAATGTGTTTGATAGGGCGCTGGAGAAATGAGGTTTGGCTCCTACAAAACCAGAAACGGTTCCTTCTAAATCCACATTTATACTGAATAGAATACGCCTCAGTTCCGTAGAAGCAAAACATCTGTAGACATACAGATGTGATATTCAAGTCTCATAAAGGCGAAATCTGGATGCCGCCCTTACCGGGCTTAACAGACGGTAACATATTTATTCTACAGAAGTGCCAGCCCTATGTGCTTTAAAAGAGTAGATTAGGACAAGGCATACCTTATCCTTACAGATAGCCTTTAGGAACTCCTTCGCAAAAGCACCTTTCTCGTACAGGGGAATCCTTGCTGTCCTTGAAGACTACGGCAGTTGAAGCCGCCAATACAAAAATGATTCTTTCTCAAATACCCCATTCTTCCGGAATCACATCAAAGTATCTGACGTCAATGATTTCGCCTTTTACCGTTTGGTATTCTCTTCTCATGATACCGCCAGGTTTGAAGCCACACCTTTCAGCTACTTTTATGCTAGGCTGATTAAATAAGCCTATCATCAAACTGACCTTTCTGAAGTAGAGCTTCTCAAAGCAGTAGGTAACCACTGCTTTTACAGTTTCCGTCATGTATCCCTTTCCTTCAAAGGCTCCATCCAGTAGGTAGCCTAGTTCACATTTCCCTACTTGTGTATTGATTTTCATAATGGTAAGCTGGCCGATAAGTTGGTCTGTTCCTGCCAGAAAAATCCCCAGGAATATCCATTGTCCTTTGATGGCTTCGAGTCTTCTTTTCTCAATAAATTCTTTGGAAGCTGCTAGGGACTGGTTTCCTCTAGTAGTAAGAGGTGCTGATGACTGGAGGCGCTTAGTGTTAGAGGAGATCAACTGAAAAAGGGCAGTAGCATCTTCATCTATATACGGTCTGAGGTATAGACGACTCGTTTGGATATACAAGTCATCCAGGGGAGGATAAAAGGGGGTCTTATCCATTAAAACAAGTTTGCAAAAAGTGAACGACTTTTCATGGCCTTCATAAATGCTTTCAGCTTGAGCTCATCCAGTCTGCCATTTGTTCTCACCCCACTACATACATCCAGACCAAAGGGGCCTACCTGCTTGATGGCATCTCTCACATTACCTGGATTAAGTCCCCCTGCCAGGAAAATGGGGATAGTTAATCTCTCTCTGATGGTTCGACTGATTTGCCAGTTGTGGGTTCTCCCTGTTCCCCCCAGCTCTTTTACTTCCAGATTAGGGTTTCCAGAATCCAACAACACCGCATCTACAAAGGGGGCTACTGAAAGCGCTTCTTCAATGGATTCTTCTCCCATGACATGTATCACCTGTACTATGTTCACACCCGGACATGCTAGCCGTATATGTTCATAGGTACCGTTGGTGAGTTTATCTACTATCTGAATGGTATTAGCACCTGTGATACGGATGTGGTCTGCGATCTGCCCACTCTCTGTTCTAGAAGTCAATAAGAAACTGGAAACGGGTGGAGGAATGTGTCGACAGATTTCTTTAATCTGGCTATCAGCTATTACGCCTGGACCTGAAGGCATTTCTGCTACCAGTCCTACTGCACTGGCACCATGCTTAATGGCTAGCATAGCTTCTTGCCTATCTGCAATGCAGCAAATCTTAACTCGGGGTTGTGTAGTGGCTTCCAAGGGTGTACAGGTTTACCCTAAAGGTACTATCTATACGCCAAATTATCATCCCATCTCCTAGCTGTTTGAGAAGAAATTTCTAATCCTTGAAAATAGGCCTTTTTCCTCCTGAGTAGGATTAGGTTGGAAGTTTTGCGCCTTCTGTAGCTTTTTCAGTATGGTCTTCTCTTCTGAAGTCAGCTTATTAGGCGTCCAGACATTCACATAGACCAGTAGGTCACCTGTCCTGTAGTCACTGATATTAGGGAGTCCCTTTCCTTTAAGACGAAAGATTTTTCCCGACTGGGTTCCAGAAGGAATGTCTATTTTGACCTCTTTCTCGTCTACTGTAGGGATTTTCACTTCACTACCTAAGGCAGCATTTGGGAAACTGAGAAAGAGTTGATAGATCAGGTCATCTCCATTTCTCTCGAAGTGCTCACTCGGCTCCTCTTCTATCTGGATGATGAGGTTTCCATATTCTCCTCCTCTCATACCTGCATTTCCCTTCTCACGCATGGTGAGGCTCATGCCTTCCATGACGCCCGCAGGTATTTTGACAGGTACTACTTCCTCATTTTTGATTCTACCAGATCCTGAACACACACTGCAGTTAGTAGAAATCACTCTTCCTTCACCCTGGCAGGTAGGACAGGTAGAAACTACTATTTGCTGGAAAAACCCTCCTCCCGCTTGCCTTCTAATCTCACCAGAACCTCCACAAGTAGAACATGTCTGATAAGCGGTGCCATTCTCTGCACCGTTTCCGTTACAGGCATCACAGGCTACAAATCGAGGAAGTTTTATTTTCTTCTCAACTCCGTTTGCTACGTCCTGCAAACTCATTTTGAGGTTAATGCGTAGGTCTGCCCCTCTCTGGCCTCTGCGTCTTCTACTACGGCCACGACCTCCTCCGAAGATATCTCCGAAAGGACTTGAGTCTCCGAAGATGTCCCCAAACTGGCTAAAGATATCCTCAAAACCACCGGAATATCCTCCACTGGCAGCGGAGCTTCCTACCCCTGCGTGTCCAAACCTATCATAAGCAGCACGCTTTTTCTCATCACTCAGCACCTCATATGCCTCAGCGGCCTCTTTGAATTTTTCTTCAGCCTCCTTATCACCCGGATTTTTGTCCGGATGAAACTTGATGGCCTGTTTACGATAGGCTTTTTTCAGCTCATCTTTGGTCGCATTCCTAGATACTCCCAGTACTTCGTAAAAGTCGCGTTTTGCCATAATTATTCTCCTACCACTACTTTGGAGAATCTGACGATTCTGTCTTTAAATGTATATCCTTTCTCTACTTCGTCTATGATCTTCCCCTTCAATTTTTCATCCTCAACGGGAACTGCAGAGATAGCCTCATGCAAATCTACATCAAATTCTTTGTCTTTCGTCTCTATAGGGGTGATTCCCAGTTTTTCAAACTGCTTAGCCACATAAGATTCAATGATGTCTGCTGCTTTCAAGGCATCATCCAGGTCATTCGCCTTTCTAATGGCAGCAATGGTCCTTTCCAGGTTATCAAAAATAGGAAGCATGGTTTTCAGGAAAGACACATTAGAATACCGAATGCTCTCCTCGGACTCTTTCTCCTTTCTCTTTCTGAAATTAGTGAACTCAGCTCTCAAGCGAAGCATTTCCTCTTCAGCATCCTGCTTTTCATTCCTTGCTTTATCTAATTCTTTCGAAAGAACTGCTATGGCATCCTCTGGACTAGGCTCACCTATCTCTGCATCTATATCCAATTCTTCATCAGATCCTATTTCTACTGTCTCCTGCTCAGCACTTTCTTCCTGAGCATGTTCATTCTCCATCATTTCTTCTTCCTGGCCTGTTTTTTTCTCTTCCTGCATGGTGTGAAAAATGATTTTCAGATTTAACTCATTTTGACCACTAGGGGTATAACATAATGTATGCCAGTGACATTTTGGCAATGTCCACTGGCATACTATGACAAATGGTATGTCGTTTGGTCTAGTTCGCTTTATTTTTGGCAGCTACATACTCAGGAAAAGTCGTATGCTCGAAGGCTTCTTCCTGCGTAAATGCCAATATATTCCCCATTTTCCCTGCATCCATAAAGCCGGGAACATTATAAATCAGCTTGAAGTCTGAAGTGAGGAATGTAGTAGTAGGATATGACATTTTTCCCTGTAAAAGAGAAGCTGCTAATTCGTGATATCCTCTTCTACCTTGAGGGACAAAGTTGAAAGTGTGTCCTACAACTTCCACTGCATCTTTTTGCTCAGCATCAAACTTTACCGCATGGTAATTCTCGTTGATGTAAGCTATTACTTTTTCATCTGTATAGGTGACTGCATCCATTCTCTTGCACCATCCACACCAGTCTGTATACATGTCTACCAGTATCTTCTTCC
>JBCDBC010000242.1:0-6882 GCA_039184535.1 Bacteroidota bacterium
CTACTGCCCGTGTATAGGTAGATATCATTCAGATAAGCTATCTTCTATCTGATAATTCTGATTTCAGAAAGACATCTCTATTGAATAGTCAGCAAGAATTAACCATCTATGACTAATGTATTTATGGAATTTCCTATCTTTTGAATAAGTATCCTTTCTTACAGCCTGACACAACCCTAATACTGTCGCCATGAGCCTGCTATTTCTAGCATATGCAAATCACCAGGAAGCTCCACTAGCTAGCCTCCAACGGGAGTATGAAAAAGTACATGAATACCTATCTCCCGGCATAAAGGGGCAGCATTTTGACGTCCATAGAGAATTGTATGCCACCATAGATAATGTCTCTTACTCTTTGACAGAATATAGAGATCGTATATCTATATTCTGTTACAGTGGACATGCAGACCAGGACCAGCTCATCTTTGATGGAGAAGAGGCTAAGGCAGAAGGGATAGCTAATCTGCTGAAACAGTGCCCTAACCTAAAGTGTGTATTTCTTAATGGTTGCTCTACCCAGGGCTGGGTGAAGAAGCTGTTGGAATTAGGGATTCCCGTAGTTATAGCTACCTCTGCCCCGGTTAATGATACCATAGCCACTGACTTTGGAATTAGATTTTATCAGTCCCTGGCCAATGGAGATACGATCACCCAGGCATTTGAACAAGCTAAAGGCACAGCACTTTCAAAGAAAGATGAACTTAGCATAGACGTCCATAAAGGAGATTTTATATTCTCCAGAGAAGGAGAATCAATAGCGCCATCATGGGGCTTATTTGTAAATGAAGGAAGAGATGAGGCCTTAACATGGAAGCTCCCCAGCAGAAGGATACTAGCCGAGGACATTCGTATTAAGCCTAATGAGATTTTGATAGAAGTGTTACTGGAAGCCTTGGCAGAATATAGAGAGGATGCCAAGGCCATAGTCCAGAAAGGAAGTACAGATGAGGAAGACATAGATCCTTTTGCGATGGAAGAGGAGGAAACTGTAGAATTAGATGATACAGACCTAGATAAACGAGATGCCATCCTAAATAATCTCCCCTACATCATTAGCGAACAGCTCAGAAAGCTGCTGGTAGAGCCGGGAAAGGATACCCAGCAAACCTTTTACCATAAGTTTGGGGCGGACAGGCTGAGGCAGATTCTCCATACCTATAACACTTCTGTAGAATTACTGGGATTCATTATGATGGCCCAATACTGGGAGCTCCTTCAGAAAAAAGACCAAAATGATGAGCTAGCCAGCCTAAAGGCCTTCTTCAGCTTACCCCCTTTTGAAAGGGACTTATTTGATTTTCTCCCACTGATTAAAGAAGTGCATAGCATTCTCAAATCAGCAGATAAGGAAATCTACTTCCTGGAAGAGCTCATCAAAAAAGAAGATATTCTGGCGGAGAGCAGTGAAATGCGCGAGGCCAGTAGCTACTTAAACACCCTTAGAGATAGATACCAGGATGCCATGCCGGAGGAACAGGAAGCGAAAAGCATATCTGTAACAGCCGAAGAAAAACTGGCCATCTTCCTAAAACATCTGGCTTTTCTCTCCAACTATGAGCTAGTATCCATTATAGATATAGGCTTGTTAAAGTATAGGCATTATAAGGCTCCCAAATTCAATCACAAACTCATTCATCTACAGCATAGAGTAAGTGGAACGGTAGCGGTAGAAGAAAAAATGAGTATCTCCATGGACTCTGCCTCAGTGATACTCTCCAGAAGGGAAGGTAAGTCTGATGCTTTTCTGAACCTCAGTCCCTTTGTGATAGATGAGAATGCTTTCAAGGACAAGGGAAATCTGGCCAAGCTACACTTCTTTCTACGCTATGACCAAGGCCAGAAAGCCTTCAGTTATAAACATATCTACAAACCAGAAGATATGCCTCTCGTGGTGGATAAGCATAAAAGCTACTTCAAGGATTTAGGCCCACAATTTAGTCCCTTCAAAAGCTACATGACCACATGAAAAGCCCATTTAAGTTTCTGGAAGCATACGACCTGAATGATAAGGATGTCTTCTTTGGGAGGGACCAGGAGACAGAAGACCTATATAAAACGGTTTTCATGACCCCTCTTTTATTGGTATACGGCCTCTCTGGTACTGGTAAAACCAGCCTTATCCGCTGTGGACTAGCTAATTGTTTTGATGGGCCAGACTGGTATCCCTTTTACATCAGGAGAGAAGATAACCTCATCACCTCTATTAAGGAGACCCTCTCCACTGCCCTAAATGGACGGGATAAGGGAAGCATCACCAAGAACATACGCTTTCTCTACCGCTACTACCTCAGGCCCATTTATCTGATTTTCGACCAGTTTGAGGAACTCTTCATCATGGGCACTCCAGAAGAAAAGAAAGAGTTCATCAGCATAATCTCAGATATTCTTGAAGAAGAGCTCCCATGTAAAATTCTGCTAGTAATGAGAGAAGAATATCTTGGGCAGCTGTACCCCTTTGAGAAAGAAATCCCTACCATCTTTGATCATAGGGTGCGGGTAGAACCCATGGGTATACAGAAGGTGAAAGAGGTAATGACCTCCTCCTTTGAGAAGTTTAACATTAGCCTGGAAGGAGATGAAGACAAACGGATGGAGGAAATGATCTTCAACATTAGTGAAGGTAAATCCGGCATTCAGCTTCCCTATCTTCAGGTTTACTTGGACATGCTCTACCGGGAGGACTATATCAGGACCTATGGGAAAGAGGAGAAGGAAACGCTAAAACCTATAACCCTTACCCAGAAAGAAATCCAAAATTTTGGGCAGATAGACAATGTGCTGGATAGATTTCTGGATGAGCAGGTGAGAGCCATTCCATGGCGTTTACAGAAACATCATCCCAGCCTGAACATGGATACCGTCAGACAAATCCTAGATGGATTTGTAACCGAAGATGGGACCAAAAGACCTGTTCAGTTTTCCAGAGTAGAGGAGGTCATTACCTTTAGTGAAGTAGCCCGGAAGTATTTCCCAGATACAGAGGGTCCTCTCTTAACCGCCACCATAGAGGCCCTGGACCAGGCCAGGCTCCTTCGGGTGCAGGATGCCCAGATAGAGCTGGCACATGATAGTTTGGCTGCCCTGATAGACCAGCGTAGGTCTGATGCCCAACGTAGAAAAAATGAGGTACGTAAGCGCATCATGCAGGCCTATGCGGAAAAGGAGCAAACCGGAGAATACCTTAGCCGAAAGCAGCTAAATGCTTATGAAGAAATCCTTCCCTTACTGAATCTGGAACCTCACCTGGATGCCTTCATTCAGGAGTCTCATCAGGATGCAGATGATAAGGAAGCCGCTGAGCTGGCTGAACAGGAAGAAAAACTCAGGTTGACGGAAGAAAAATTAGCAGCAGAAAAAAAGAGTAGATCCCGTCAGCGGATAGCCCTCATAGTTACCGCTCTGGCCTTTGTGGCCTCAATGGCATTAGGGCTATGGGGGAACAATAGGAGAATACAGGCTGAGATAGCAGAGAAGAGAGCAGATTCCCTAAGAGTGGAAGCCGATACTGCCTTGGGCATTGCTGAAAGGAGCTTGGATAAGTTCAAAAAAGGCCAGGCAGCCAGGGTTAATTCCATCATAGATGACCTCCTTAAGCGTGCAGGTCAGCTAAGTGAATATCCAGAGGCAGTCAGGAGTAAATATGAAGAAGCGCTGGATACTTTGACTAATTATCAGGAAAATGAAATTCTTCAAGACAGAATCCCTGAAATCCAGGCGAAACTGACCCCATGAAACGAAGACCTATCCATACAATTCTTAGCTACACTTTGATCACAAAGGCTAACATGGCCTTGCAACCCGAATAAATTATGAGACACCTGATCCTGTTGAGTCTTTCCCTCATCTTGATGATAGGAACAGCTCATTCCCAATGCGATGGTATTCTTAACATGGCACAGAACTCCTTTAACCAGGGAAACTTCCGAACCGCCTTGAAGCAGCTACAAGACACAGAAATCTGTGATGATAAAAATAAGTTACAGGCGGAGATTCTTGCTCTACAAACGAACATCTTTGACAGAGTGGAGAAGCAAAAAGAAGAAGCTATTAAAAATAGCAACAGAATTGCCAAGCTACATAGGGAATTAACCATAGCCTTAAAGGAAGCCCAGGATAACCTTAAAGTAGCTAACTCCCTCATGGGGAGCATATACTTTTATGATGGGAAATTTGGTCTTACCCTCAAGACGCTTCAAACTGAAGAAGGGATTGTCAATAAATGTGGCTTCATTAGCCCGGATGGAAGAGAACTGATCCCCTTCCAGTATGATGAAGCTACTCCTTTCTCCGAGAGAGATGGTTTCTCCAGGGTAAAAATAGATGGCCAAAAATACCTGCTGGACACCTTGGGTAATACTTATCCCCTTGCTTACAGCCTGGAAGAAATTACGGATGAAACAGAAGCCTTAGACCTAAGTTTTACTCCTCAAAACGCTATTCCTGATAGTATAGGAGAGTATCCTCAGCTAAAAATCCTGCTAGCTTACGGTAGGGAGAATAAGGGCTATGTATCCCGCCTACCCTCGACCATTAACAAGCTTACTAATCTGGAAGTGCTTATCCTCAGCAATAATTACTTTCATAATTTTCCTGAAGAACTCACCTCCTTGCCTTCTCTCACTTATCTTGACCTAAGTAACAACATGCTTTCCCATTTTTCCTATTTCCCCAAGAATGCAGGTAGCTTAACAAAGCTGAAAGTACTGAAGCTTAATGAGAATGGAAGAATTTCCGAACTCCCTCCTTTTTTCACACAGCTAAGCAATCTGGAAGTACTCCAAATGAGTTTATTAACTGAAAGCATGCCTTTCATCAGCAGAGCTAGTTTGAGAGTAGATGACTGCCCTACCTGCATGCCTGCCCCGATCCCTTCTTTGAGCTTGAAAAATATTGTAGGATTAAGCAAGCTGAAATCTCTGGATATCAGTGGACATTTTATAGCTAGTTATGAAAACCCTTTCTTCATACTTTCAGGCTTGGCAAAGCTGAAAGCGCTAAATATAGCTTCCTGTGAACTGACATCTCTACCTTCAGAAATAGGGGCTTTAAGGCAGTTACAAACGCTAAATATTGCCCATAACTATCTGAATAGCCTACCAGAAGCCATCACCCAATTAGACAAACTGGTCTCCATAGAAATGTCTCCTATCTCTCTATCAGAAGATCAGCAGAAGTTTTTTGACAAGAGACAACTCCTCATAAAGTCTTGGTAAGCAACAGAAAGAAATCATTATCACCCGATTATGAAGACTAAAACCCTCAGCCTACTGATCCTATTATGCATGAGCACCTTCTTACTGCCAGCTCAGTGTGAAGGAATCCTGAAAAGGGCTCAAGCCTCCTATAATAGCGGAAATTACCGCTTAGCCCTAAAACAGCTTCAGGATACGGAAATCTGCGATAATAGAAACTTGCTCCAAATCAAGCGGCAGAAGCTACAACAGGATATTTTCAATGCCATAGAGGAACTTCGCGAACAGGCTGAACGAGATAAATTGGAAGCAGAACAACAGAAAGAACGAGCACAAGAAGCAGAAAAACAAGCCCAGGATGCCCTCTATCAGGCTGGACGTACTGCTCGTGCGAATCAGAATTCCCTGTTAGCATTACAAGCTGATAAAACAGATCCCACCTTAGCCATTCAAATGGCCTACCTAAACAACAGGTTGTACCCTGAGTCCCAAACCGCTAGAGGAATTTTTAGCGAGATCTTCTCAAAAACAGGTAGCACAAAAGGCGTATTCCAGCAGATTTTTTATGAGTATATCGATGAAGTCCACTCTGTAGCCTTCTCCCCAGATGGTAACTATATCCTTACAGGATGCGAAAACGAGACCGCCAAGCTATGGGAAATAGCATCTGGAAGAGACATACAGACCTTTCAGGGACATACTTCAGCTATCACCTCGGTGGCCTTCTCCCCAGATGGAAACTATATCCTTACGGGAAGCTTTGACAAAACCGCTAAGCTATGGGAGATAGAATCTGGCAGAGCCATACAGACCTTTAAGGGACATACTGAGGCTGTCTCCTCGGTGGCCTTCTCCCCAGATGGAAATGATATCCTCACAGGAAGCTATGACAATACAGCCAAGCTATGGGAAAGAGAATCTGGCAGAGAAATCAGATCCTTTCGGGGACATACTTCCACTGTTTACTCAGTGGCCTTCTCCCCAGATGGAACCTATTTCCTTACAGGAAGTGGGGACAAGACTGCCAAGCTATGGAAAATAGCATCTGGAAGAGACATACAGACCTTTCAGGGACATGCTAGCTTTGTCTCCTCGGTGGCCTTCTCCCCAGATGGAAACTATTTCCTTACGGGAAGTGGGGACGACACCGCCAAGCTATGGGAGAGAGAATCTGGTAAAGAAATACACAGCTTTCAAGGACATACTGATGAAGTCACCTCGCTGGCCTTCTCCCCAAATGGAACCTATATCCTTACCGGAAGTGGAGACTATACCGCCAAGCTATGGGATAGAGAATCTGGAAGAGACATACAGACCTTTCAGGGACATACTGAATATGTCACCTCGGTGGCCTTCTCCCCAGATGGAAACCATATCCTCACAGGAAGCTATGACAAGACCGCCAAGCTCTGGAATATAGCATCTGGTAGAGACATACAGACCTTTCAGGGACATTCTAAGGCTGTATACTCCGCGGCCTTTTCCCCCGATGGAAACCATATCCTCACAGGAAGTTGGGACAAGACCGCCAAGCTATGGGAGAGAGAATCTGGAAGAGACGTACAGACCTTTCAGGGACATACTATGACTATAAACTCGGTGGCCTTCTCCTCCGATGGAAACAATATCCTCACAGGAAGTTGGGACTATACAGCCAAGCTATGGGAAAGAGAAACTGGAAGAGACATAA
>JBCDBC010000243.1:0-6874 GCA_039184535.1 Bacteroidota bacterium
GTAAATGCAAGTGCCACTTCAGGTCTTGGATTGACATATGCCATCGTATCCGGACCTGCTACCATTTCCGGTAAGAAGATTACCTTAAAAGGTACGCCAGGTGTGGTAAAAGTGAAGGTTTCTCAAGCTGGAAATAACGTATACAAGGCAGCAGAATCTACGAGAAGCTTTACGGTCTTTGAAGAAGGAACTAATTCTTGTGAGGGTACCGGAAGTATAGTGCAGGAAACATGGAGTAATGTACCTGGGATGACCATAGCTGATATTCCAGCTAATACATCTCCAAGTGGGACTAAATCTATTTCTCTGTTTGAAATAGAGCCTGATACAGATGATGAATACGCCACCAGAATCAGAGGATTTATTTGTCCGCCTGTAACAGGTAAATACACCTTTTGGATTGCTTCAGATGACCATGGAGAACTGTGGTTAAGCACCAATAATCAGGTGAGCAAGAAGCGCAAAATAGCCTTTGTGAATGGATGGACTCCATATAGGAATTGGACATTTAGAAATGGGCAGCAGTCTGCCCAGATTAACCTGGTGGCCGGTCAGAAATATTATATAGAAGCCCTCCAAAAAGAAGGAGGTGGAGGTGATAACCTCTCTGTAGGATGGCAGTTACCCGATGGAAGTATGGAGAGACCCATACCTGGAAACCGCTTAATACCCTACAGTGCGTCTTCTACTCAGCAAGGATTTACCCCCTTAGAAGAGAACCTGGCTTTATCTGCTAAAGACATCAGTGTATATCCTAACCCAGCTGCGAGTGCTGTATACTTCAAGTGGAATGGACTAGACAGTTCTCCGGATAATTTCCATGTGAGAATGTGTGATCTGACAGGAAAATGTTTGATAGATGAAGTATTGCAGGCAGATGGGGCACAAATAAATGTACAAGATCTACCTAATGGTATATACCAGATTCTGATAGAAGCTGAAGGGTATCAGCAAAGATCACGAGTGGTAATACTGAAATAGATAATAACTTATTCTTATTCATTTCGAGGACTGGGCCTTAGGCTCAGTCCTTTTGTTTTGTGCCGACTTCCCTACCCAGTATGTAAGAATAAAAACGATTAGCTAGGTAAATTCTCTCCTAAAATGGGCCAAACGGCCTATATATCCATTTAAGGCAGTTTTATTTTAGGTACTTTTTACTAAATGGATGTTAGTTTATGTGGGTATTTTATCCATTCATCCCAATTCCCCTTACTTTCACCTAAGTATTACCCTTTTTTGCAATATCTAAAAAAGGGAAAAGGGCTGTTTGGATAAATTCCAAAAAGAATAGTTTGTTAAATAGTTGTTCAATCTATTCTTCACTTCCCCACCAAGTAATCTTATTAATAAGGCTTTCTGATGAATCAGAAGGCTGTATGCGCGTGTTCTTTCACTTCCGGCAACCACTACAGGCTAACTGATAAAAGACCTTATTAATTGATAAACCCTAGTTATTTCTAATCGATCTTCTTAACCAAAACTTTTTATGAGGAGAAATTGTATCCTTCAAGCATTAGTATTTCTTGCACTTGTTATTCCATCCTGGCTTTTCGCACAGACGTCTACTCCCAGTGAAAAGGGAGAATGGACTGATATCATTCCTATGCCCATCGTGTCTGTGGCATCCTCCAACCTTCCTAATGGTAAGGTACTGGTATGGTCTGCTTACGACAGATTCCGTTTCGGGGGCAACAGAGGAAAAACCTACACAGTGATCTTTGATCCTGTCACCAACACATCTGAAGAATTTCTGGTTTCAGATACCAAGCATGACATGTTTTGTCCCGGTACCGCTAACCTGGCTGATGGTAGAGTAATGGTTACCGGAGGAAGCTCCAGTCCCAAAACCAGTATTTATGATCCATTTACAGAACAGTGGACCAGCAGTGACAATATGAATATCCCTCGTGGATATCATTCTATGGTCACCTTATCTAATGGAGATGTATTCACCATTGGCGGTTCCTGGAGTGGGGGAAGAGGCAATAAGCACTCCGAAATCTGGGACAGTGAAACTGGTACCTGGAGTAAGAAAGACGGAATACCTGTAGCTGCTATGGGTAAGAGCTCCGACTACCACGCATGGCTTTGGCAGGCACCTAACGGAAAGCTATTCCACGCAGGACCTACAAGAGAAATGCACTGGATAGATTACAGCACCCCTCAGGGCTCCTTTACCAGTGCCGGATCCAGAAACGCAAATGACCATGGATTCAGTGGTGCCATCGTGATGTATGATAAAGGAAAGATCCTCAAAATGGGAGGAGCTTCTTCATTTAGCGGAGGGCAGTTAGCTAATGGGATCACCACCATCATTGACATCAACTCAGACGATGTAAAGCTAAGGCAGGTAGAAAGCCTGAATATCCCAAGGGCACTTCACAATGCCACCGTACTCCCTACAGGAGAGGTATTCGTATCTGGTGGATTGAAAACGGCGAGATACTTTTCTGATAAGGACGCAAGACTGATTCCAGAGATCTGGAACCCAAATACAGAAAGATGGACAGAGCTAGCACCTATGCAGGTTCCTCGTAACTATCATTCTACTTCTGTCTTATTACCTGATGGAAGAGTGATGTTAGCTGGTGGAGGACTTTGTGGTTCATGTAAAGAAAACCACCCTGACGCAGAGATCTACAGCCCTCCTTACCTATTCAAAAGCAACGGAGACTTGGCCAGCAGACCTGAAATTAAGGCCGCTCCAGAAAAGGCTCCTCAAGGAAGTGTGATTACCATCAACACCAATAGAGCGGTTTCTTACTTCTCTATCATCAGATATAGCTCTAACACCCACAGCACCAATAACGAGCAAAGAAGAATCCAACTTCCTGCTACCCGCGTTGGCCATAACCAGTACCAGGTTACTATCCCGGATCCGAACGTAGCTGTTCCTGGCTACTACATGCTATTTGGTGTAGATGGCAATGGAGTGCCTAGTGTGGCGCATAACATCATGCTAGACCCATTTGCTCCTGCACAGGACAAATGTGAGATTGAAGAGATAGCATTGGAATACCACCTGAATGGAAGTGGGTGGAGACGTATGGCCGGTTCTACTTTTACCGTAAAAGCAGGAGATAAGCTACACTTATCCAGCAATCCTAATGGAATGACCTCATACGTGTGGAATGGACCTAATGGATTTACCAAGAGTGGGAACAGAAATGGAGACATTCTTCTGGCTAATGAAGTTCAGCCTAATATGTCTGGAGAATATGAGGTAACCCTCACCTACAATAATGGCTGTGTGAAGAAGAAAACTTTTACCCTGAATGTGCTGACTCCTCCATCAGAATTCTTCGCACATTGGAAACTGGATGAAGATGCTAAGGACGCCATCGGAGATGCCCATGGAGAATTTAAAGGTGGTGCAAGGTTGGTAGAAGATCCCCAAAGAGGAAAGGTACTTGCCATCACAAAACAGGGAGAACATGTAAGAGTAGCAGCCAAGCCTCAGATGCAGGTAGGTGTCGGTGGAAAAGATTTCTCTGTAGCCTTCTGGATGAAACTCACGCAGGACCACACAGGTAAGTGGAGAACCATTATGCACAAAGGGAGTGGTGTATGGGATAGAACCTTTGCCATGTGGATGCGACCACACGACAACAGGATTCACTTCCGTGTAGGAACTACACATAACAGAAATGAAGGGGGAAACAGTAACCAGGAACTGAAACTGGATACATGGACGCACGTTGCCTATGTGCACAAAGAAAAGAAACTGAGATTGTACATTAACGGAGTGCTGGATCAGTCTGTACCTCTGAGAGGAGTAGTTCTCTCTAATGATGCGGACCTGTACATAGGAGATTCTCCCTGGTATAATCCTGCTCTGGGTCAGATAGATGATGTGAGGTTATATGGACATGCCATCGCCGGAGAAGATCCAAATGAGGAATCTGAATTAAAAGCATTGGCACAGCCTACCCACTTCTTTGCCCACTGGAAACTGGATGATGACGCAAAAGATGCCATTGGAGATGCCCATGGTCAGTTGAAAGGGGGTGCTACCTTGGTAGATGACGAAGAGAGAGGGAAAGTACTAGCCATTGCCAAGAACAAGCAGCATGTGCTGGTAACACCTAAGGACCAACTTCAGGTAGGTATGTTAGGTAACGACTTTACAGTGGCCTTCTGGATGAACCTGCAACAAGGACATACCGGAAGATGGAGATCTGTTCTACATAAAGGCTTGAATGCCAGGGATAGAACATTTGCTATGTGGATGCGTCCACGTGATAACAGACTGCACTTCCGCATCTCTACTTCTCACTCATGGAATGAGGGAAGTGATAGTAAGACGGCCATTCCGTTGAATGCGTGGACACATGTAGCTTACGTAAAGGATGGCAACAAGCTGAAGTTGTACATCAATGGGAAACTGGATCGTACCGTAAACCTGAGAGGTACCACCAGATCAAATAATGCGAATCTATACATAGGAGGTTCTCCATGGTATAATACTGCATTGAGCAATATGGACGATGTAAGACTCTTTGGCTATGCCTTGAATGATGATCAGGTGCTGGAGCTAACACCAGCCTGTGAAGCTAGCGGATTAATCTCTGCTTCCTACTGGCATGATGTACCAGGAGGAAACGTGGACAATATCCCGCTGAATAAAACACCTAACGAGCAGACACTTCTGCCACTCTTTGAGACCCCTTCCAATACAAGAGATAATTATGCAGCCAGAGTCAGTGGATACCTTTGTCCTCCGGTAACAGGAGAGTATACTTTCTGGATTGCCTCTGATGATAACGGAGAGCTGTACATCAGTTCTGATGACAAACCTGAGAATAAAACGCTGGTAGCCCACGTACCAGGTTGGACAGCCTC
Organism: Bacteroidota bacterium; assembly: GCA_039184535.1. GTDB lineage: Bacteria > Bacteroidota > Bacteroidia > J057 > J057 > JBCBKZ01. The sequence continues at coordinate 4,846 of JBCDBC010000243.1, forward strand.
AAGACAATACAATAAGTATGCTGCTCAGCGCTCGGTGAAGATAAGCCTGGTAGCAGGACAGAAGTACTATGTAGAAGCCCTGATGAATGAAGGTGGGGGCGGAGACAATCTTTCTGTAGGATGGCAGCTTCCTGATGGAACCATGGAAAGACCTATCATGGGAGATAATCTCTCACCCTTCCTGGAAGACGATAAGTTAACACAGACGATCACCTTCCAGGCCATAGATGATAAGAAGAAAACGAACGGAGACTTTACGCTCATAGCTACAGCTTCTTCCAAGCTACCTGTAAGTTTCAGTTTGGTTTCTGGCCCAGCTAATGTGAATGGAAATAGGGTAAGCCTGACAGGAGAGAAAGGCTTGGTAAAAATCAAAGCGTATCAGGCAGGGAACGCCACCTTCGCAGCAGCTGAAGCCTTCCAGGAATTTAATGTAGTAGAAGGCGTGAATGGAGGTTGTCAGGGAAGAGGAACCATTACCCTTGATACTTGGAAGAATATTCCTGGGAGACTGGTATCTGACATCCCATTGAACACCCAGCCAACTACTACTAAGGAGATTACCCTCTTTGAAATTGATCCTGACACAGATGATAATTACGGAAGTAGAATCAGAGGGTATGTGGTAGCACCTGCTACGGGCATGTACACCTTCTGGATCGCATCTGATGACCACGGAGAACTATGGTTGAGTACAGATGAGAATCCTGCGAACAAGAAGAAGATTGCAAATGTGGAAGGATGGACGCCATACAGAAACTGGAACTTCAGAAATGGGCAGGCGTCAGCACCTATCAGACTGGAAGCCTGTAAGAGATATTACATTGAAGCCCTCCAGAAGGATGATGCAGCTGGGGACAACCTTTCAGTAGGATGGAAATTGCCTGATGGGAGCCTGGAAAGACCCATCCCGGGTGCCAGACTACTACCTTACTATGGTGAAGCTGACGATTGTAACTTCGTCCTGAGAAACGGAAGAGCAATTGATATCGGAAGTGGCGGCGGACAGACCTACGTGGTAGGGACTAATAGAGCCCTCTACCAGAGAAGCGGAACCAACTGGAGATTCCTTTCCTCAGAGGTTGCCCTCAACAGGGTAGACGCTACCGGAAACGGAACTGCCTGGGGGATCTCTACCACTAACGGTATTCACTATTATTCTCCTGCTGGATGGGTAAAAACCAATGGCGCTGGTAAAGATGTAGGAGCAGATGCTACTACCGTATGTGTAGTCGGAACCAATGATCGCGTCTACATGAGAAATGGTGGTGGCTGGAGAGCCCTAACTAATAAAGCCGCTTTGAGAGTGGATGTGAGAGACGGAAATCCATGGATCGTAGGAAAGGACGGGTATGTATACCAGTATCACAACAACAAATGGCTGAAGAAAGGAGACTTCAAAGCGCGGGATATCGCCGTAATGGAAGGAGCCTTAGACGTATGGGCCTTATCTCAGGCTACGGGTGAAGTGTATAGATACAAGCTGAACGGACTGTGGGAGAAAGTCCCTGGTGCAGCTAACCACATCTCTGTAAGTAATGATGGAACAGTCTGGGTAGTCAATAATGGCAACCGTATCTACGAGAGAGTTTGTGTAGAGCGTGAATTCAATGTTCCTCAGGCCAGCTTCGTAGGGGTGAATGAGGTATTAGAGGAGTCTGCCGCTAGTCTCAGCATGTATCCTAACCCTGTATCAGATGTGTTGACCCTGGAGTGGGAAGACGCAGATAACAGACCTGATATGTATGAGGTAAGGGTGATGGATCTGACCGGTAAGACCGTATTTATGCAACAATTCTCAACAGAAATCTCTCAGGTGAATGTTAGCCAATTGGCAAAGGGTGTGTACACAGTCGTAGTACGCGGAGGGGAGATTATGAAGACTGAAAGAATTGCGAAAGTGAACTAGTAAAATTTAGGTGAATATAAAGTTCAGTGTAGGTCATCCTGATTGTCAGGATGGCCTTTTTTTAGGTTAATAACTCACTGTCTGAAGGAAACACATAGGGCACTTATCATTCTTTCTTAA